>CATVQO010000067.1 GCA_958346165.1 uncultured Collinsella sp.
TGCCGGCCGCAAAGGGGTTCAACATGATCTATTACGTCGAGGACGATGACAACATCAGGGATTTGACGGTCTATGCGCTGCGCAAGCAGGGGATTGAGGCCGAAGGCTTTTCGTGCGACGGTGAGTTTAAGGCTGCCGTGGCGCGACGGGTACCCGATGCCGTCCTGCTCGACATCATGCTGCCCGATACCGATGGCTTGGCGATTATGCGTCGACTGCGTGCCGATCGCCTGACGGCGACGGTGCCCATCATGATGCTTACCGCCAAGGATACCGAGCTCGACAAGGTGATGGCGCTCGATGGCGGTGCCGACGATTACCTGACTAAGCCGTTTTCGCTCATGGAGCTCGCCAGCCGCTGCCGCGCACTGCTGCGTCGCGGCGGCATGGTCAAACAGGCAAGCGATGTGCTCAGCGTGGGCGACATCGTGCTCTCGCCCAGCCATCGTGAGGTGACTGTTGCCGGCGAGTCGCTTAAGCTCACCCTGCGCGAGTTCGACCTGCTCGAGTACCTCATGCGCAAGCCCGGCGTGGTCTTTACCCGCGAGTCGTTGCTGCAGAGCGTGTGGGGCTGGGACTTCGACGGCGGTTCGCGCACCGTTGACGTGCACGTGCAGACGCTTCGCCAAAAACTGGGCGAGCATGCCAGCGCCATCGAGACCGTGCGCGGCGTGGGCTACCGCTTGGCCGAGCCTTCTGCCGGTGATGGTGCCGAAGGTGACGACACCGCGGCCACCGCATCGGAGGAGTAACCCGTGGTCTTCGCCCCCCAGGGAAAACATACGCTGTCGCACCGCGTTTTTGTGACGATCTTTGTCTGCGCCATGGCGGTTATCGTGGCGTTTACGGTGCTGGGTGCGTTCTTTGTGCAAAACACCTTGGCGGATGCCACGAGTGCCAACCTGGCGCAAGAAACCGAGCTCATTGCTGCCGCCCTCGACGAGCAGCAGGAGCCCATCCCGTTCTTGCGTAGCCTCGATCGAGAGGACTTGCGCATCACGCTGATTAACAAGGATGGATCGGTTGCCTACGACAACGAGGCGCCGCCTTCCACACTGCCCAACCATGGCGATCGCCCCGAGGTCATCGAGGCCTTTGAGAGTGGTTCGGGTTCCGCGGAGCGCGCAAGCTCTACGCTCGACGAGATTATGCTGTATCGCGCCGTCGCCCTTGATAACGGCCAGGTTGTCCGCTTGGCGCAGGCCCAGCCTGGCGTTGCGGCGATTTTGCTGTCGATGGTGGCGCCGATGCTGCTTATCGCAGCAGCGGGTGCGGTACTCTCGTTTTTTATGGCGCGCCGCGAGTCCCGTGCCATCATCGCGCCTTTGCAAGAGGTGGATTTGGACCACCCACGCCGTAGCTATGAGCACGCCTATGCCGAGATGGTCCCCATGCTTGAGCGTATTGAGTCGCAGCGCCAGGAGCTCAAGCGCCAAATGGCGGTGCTGGCGGACAACGACCGTATGCGCCGCGAGTTCACGGCGAATATCACCCATGAGCTCAAGACGCCGCTTACGGCGATTTCGGGCTATGCCGAGCTCATCGCAAACGGCATGGTCGAGGGCGAGGGCGACCTGCGCAACTTTGGCGGTCGCATCTATCGTGAGGCGGGCCGCTTGGCAGCGCTTGTCAACGATATCCTTACGCTGTCTAACTTGGACGAGGCCGAGCGTGCAGCTGAGGGCGAGGCGGTGCCCATTGGGTCCACGGAGCCTATTGAGCTCTCGCGTGCCATCTACGCGGTCGAGCAGCGTCTTGAACAGGTCGCCCGTCAGGCGAATGTGACGATAAGTCATGAGACCAAGCCTGTGGTCATCGAGGGCGTGTCGCGCTTGATTGACGAGCTCATCTATAATCTGGCAAGCAACGCCATCCGCTACAATCGACCCGGCGGTACGGTTACGCTGCAGTGCGGCACCAACGACGAAGGCCATCCGTTCCTTGCGGTCGCCGACACGGGAATCGGTATCGCGCCTGAAGAACAGGGCAAGGTATTTGAGCGGTTCTACCGCGTGGACAAGAGTAGGTCCAAGGCACGCGGCGGAACCGGTCTGGGGCTTGCCATTGTCAAGCATGCGGCCCTGTATCATCACGCCACGCTCGATCTGTCGAGCGAGTTGGGCGTGGGAACCACCATTACGGTGACGTTTCCCATACAGCAGGACGAGCCATTCGCATAGCGATATAACATAGATATTGATGCAGACGCCGCATTTGACTTTCGGGTGCGGCGTTGTTGTGCAATTTTACGATTGCTTCCGACATTTTTACAGGAGAGCCTGTTTCTTATGTATAGAGTTTGGTCTCGGTAAAAAGATGCGATAACATACGGACAGTTTTGTCAATCCGAACTGGGGAAATGAAAGGCAAGCTGCATGACCCTTCTCGAACTGTTCCAGCTGCTGAAGAAGCACCTTCAGCTGGTCATCACCCTTCCGGTGGTCTGCGCGATCGCCATGGGCATCGTGTCCTTCGTTGCGATGGACAACACCTATACCGCGACGACGAGCATGTACATTCTCGCCAAGACCGACGATAGCGGTCAGATGAGCTACAACGATCTCTCGGCGAGTCAGATGCTTTCCAACGATATCGCCACGCTGCTGGATAGCGATAGCGTTAAGAGCGGCGCAGCCAATGAACTGGGCCTCACCGATCTGGATGACTACAAGGTGTCTGTTTCCTCCGAGACCACCACGCGTGTCATTACGCTTTCGGTTACCGGCACCGATGCCAAGGAGACGGCTAAGGTCGCAAAGGCCATGGCCAGCTCGGTGAGTACGGTCGCTCAGAACGTCGGCGCTGCCCAGAGCATCAACGTTATCGACGAGGCTAAGACCCCCGAAGCCCCCAGCGGTCCCAAGCGTATGCTGTACGTTGCTGTCGCGTTCCTCGCCGGTATCTTTATCGCAGTCGCCTATGTCGTTTTGGCAGACATGCTCAATACCCGCATCCGCGGTGCCGAAGAGGCAGAAGAGCTCCTGGGCATTCCCGTTGTTGGCCGAATTCCGGCTATGAAAGGTGGTAAATAGGCATGGCTAAGGCAAAGAACACCGATAAGCTCGTTGTACAGAATGCCGCCAAGACCCTTCTGGCCAACATCCGCTTTGCGAGCGTGGACGACCCCATTCGCACTATTACCGTCACGTCCTCGATTCCCAACGAGGGCAAGTCTACGGTTTCCATCAACCTTGCCCAGGCTATCGCCACGAGCGGCAAGTCCGTGCTCCTGGTCGAGGCCGATATGCGCCGCAGGTCCCTTTCCGATATGCTCGGCGTTCGTTCGCGCGGCGGACTCTATGCGGTCCTTTCCGAGCAGATCTCCATTGACCAGGCAATTGTCGAGACGGGTCAGAAGAACTTCTACTTCCTCGATGCCGAGCCGCATATTCCCAATCCTGCCGACATCATTGTCTCTCACCGCTTTGCCAAGTTGGTAAAGGCACTGTCCGCCAAGTTCCAGTACGTCATCTTTGATGCTCCCCCGGTCGGCACCTTCATCGATGCTGCCGAGATTGCCAGCCTGACCGACGGTACGCTGTTCGTGGTGCGCGAGGACTTCACCAAGCGCGAGGAGGCACTCAACGCTATCGGCCAGCTTAAGAAGTCCGAAAAGGTCAAGCTCATCGGTACCGTTATGAACTACTGCGAGACCGAGACCAGCGAGTACTACTACTCCTACTACACCAAGGACGGTAAGAAGGTGAAGAAGGGCTCGGACGATCAGGGGACTTCCAAAAAGGGCATCTTCACCAACCGAGCAAACGTTTAGTTGATTAAGGCTGACCTATGCGTGACATTCATTGCCATATCTTGCCGGGTGTAGACGACGGCGCCGCCGATCTCGATGAGAGCTTGGCGATGCTCGAGGCTGCCAAGCGGGCCGGTGTAACCAGAATCGTTTGCACTCCTCACTGCCGTGATCCCTATTTTGATTACGACAAGATGTGGGATGCCTTTGAACTGCTGCGTGATAACGCTGACGGTTTTCCGCTCCAGATGGGCTTCGAGGTCAACCATCGAAAGCTCGTTGAACTTGGTATCGATGCCGCGGAGCACTTGCATTTCGATGGAACCAACGAGTTTCTGCTCGAGCTTTCGACGCATGCCGATGCGTATGCGTTTAGAGAGTACGAGAACACGATTTACGATTTGCAGTGCCGTGGCTACCAGGTGATCATCGCTCATCCTGAGCGCTATCGTGCGGTTCAAAAGGATGTAAGCGTGGCGGAGCGCCTGGTCGATATGGGCTGCAAGCTGCAGGCTTCGGCGGACTTTATTGCCGGCGGTCGCTTTGGTCGCGAAAAAAAGCCGGCACAGCGCCTGTTCGATCAGAACCTGTACAGCTTCATCGCGAGCGATGCCCATAACGTGGGTCATTACGACTGCCTGGCGAAGGCTCGCGCGAAGTTTAGCGTGCGCGGAGCTCATTTTCGCTAATATCTGTCCCTAACGTTCGCATTGAATGAAAGGGCAGCCATGGATATCCAACTTAAGACGGGATGCTTTGATGACGCGGCGTTGGTGCGCCGCGTCGTTTTTATGGACGAGCAGGGCTACGAGAATGAGTTCGACGCTATCGACGAGGATCAGAACTGCATTCATGTGACGCTCTATGTAGACGGCGAGCTTGCCGGTTGCTCGCGCGTGTTTCCCGAGGAGCTTGAGCGCGTGGCTGACGCAGAGGCCCCGGTGTTGCCGGCATGCGACATGGACGAAGGCGTTGCGGCGGGGGAGGCCTACATTATGGGGCGCGTCGCCGTGCTGCCGGCTATGCGTCGTCGCGGACTGGCGAGTGCGATCGTCGAGGCCAGTGCTTCGTGTGCACGCGATGCCGGCGCTAAGCTTATTAAGCTGCATGCGCAGGAATACGTGTTGCCGCTCTATGCAAAGGCGGGCTACACGCAAATTGCCCCGGTAGATTACGAAGACGAGGGCCAGCCCCATGTCTGGATGGCCAAGCGCGTAGATGGCAGATAGGGACGTTCCTTTTCTGCCGGCAGCTGGGGACACTCCTTGGCAATTGACGCATTGGAGCGCTCGGACATACAGTTTTTCGATTCCGTATGTATATATGCGCGCTATTGGGTTATAAAATCTAAGTCTGAACATAGCAGGTCTGCGATGCGGCTCGGGCAACCGGGCCGTTTTTGCGGACGGGGGTAGCGCGAAAGGACTGCACATGCGTCAATTTAAGACCGAGAGCAAAAAACTGCTCGACCTCATGATCAACTCCATCTACACCAATAAGGAAATCTTCCTGCGCGAGCTTATCTCTAACGCGAGCGACGCCGTCGACAAGCTCAACTTTAAGAGCCTGCAGGATCCGAGCGTCAAGATCAACCAGGGCGACCTGGCCATTCGCGTCTCCTTTGATAAAGACGTCCGCACCATTACCATCTCGGATAACGGCATTGGCATGACCGCCGAGGAGCTCGAGCGCAATCTGGGCACCATCGCCCATTCCGGCTCCGAGGAGTTTAAGACCGAGAACGCCGAGCAGCAGGGCTCCGATGTCGACATCATCGGCCAGTTTGGCGTGGGCTTCTACTCGGCTTTTATGGTCGCCAGCCATGTGAAGGTCGTCAGCCGCGCCTACGGCGAGGATGTCGCCCATGTGTGGGAATCCGACGGTCTTGAGGGCTACACCATCGAGGACGGCGAGCGTGCCGAGCACGGTACCGATGTCATCCTGACGCTGCGCGAGAACGAGAAGCTCGATGCCGACGGCGAGGCCGAGACCTACGATCGCTTCCTGACCGAGTGGGGCCTCAAGAGCCTAATTCAGCAGTACAGTAACTATGTGCGTTACCCGATCCAGATGATGGTGTCCAAGAGCCGCCAGAAGCCCAAGCCCGAGGATGCTGGCGATGACTACACGCCCGAGTACGAGGACTACCAGGAGCTCGAGACCGTCAACTCCATGACGCCGATCTGGAAGAAGCACAGCTCCGATGTCGAGCAGAAGGACTACGACGAGTTCTACAAGTCCACGTTCCACGACTTTGACGATCCTGCGCGCACCATCAGCTTCCATGCCGAGGGCACGCTCGAGTACGATGCCCTGCTGTTTGTGCCGGGCCGCGCGCCGTTCGATCTGTACAGCAAGGATTACGAGAAGGGTCTGGCACTCTACAGCTCCAACGTCCTGATCATGGAGAAGTGCGACGACCTGCTGCCCGACTACTACAACTTTGTCCGCGGCGTCGTGGATTCCGCCGATGTGTCGCTCAACATCTCGCGTGAGACGCTGCAGCAGAACCGTCAGCTCAAGGCCATCGCCAAGCGTGTGGAAAAGAAGATCACCGCCGACCTTGAGGATATGCGTGACAACGACCGCGAGGCCTACGAGAAGTTCTTTGAGAACTTTGGCCGCGGTCTTAAGTACGGCATCTACTCGAGCTATGGCATGAAGGCCGATGAGCTCGCCGATCTGTTGCTGTTCTGGTCTGCCAAGGAACAGAAGATGATTACCCTGGCCGAGTATGCCAAGGGCATGCCCGAGGATCAGAAGGCCATCTACTACGCCGCCGGCGACTCGCGTGAGCGCTTGGCCAAGATGCCCGTGGTAAAGGGCGTGCTCGACCGCGGCTATGACGTGCTGCTGCTGACGCAGGACGTGGATGAGTTCACCTTCCAGGCTATGCGTGAGTACGTTGCCGCTGATATGCCCAAGATCTACGAGGACGATGCCGCCCGCGAGGCTGCCGAGAAGGCCGTGGCCGATGGTGCCGAGCCCGAGGTTGAGGATCGTCACCTGGAGCTCAAGAACGTCGCAACCGGTGATCTTGACCTGGCGACCGAGGACGAGAAAAAGGAGGCCGAGGACGCCACCAAGGAGAACGAGGACCTCTTTAACGCCATGAAGGAGGCACTCGGCGACAAGGTCGAGAAGGTTGCCGTCTCTGCGCGCCTGACCGATGCTCCCGCGTGCATCACCACCGAGGGCCCGCTTTCGCTCGAGATGGAGAAGGTGCTCCAGAAGGGTCCCGAGGGCGCGCCCGACGGTATGCCCAAGAGCCAGCGCGTGCTCGAGCTCAACGCCAAGCACCCGGTCTTTTCCAAGCTCGTCGCCGCTCAGAAGGCGGGCGACGCCGACAAGATCAAGCAGTACTCCGG
>CATVQO010000068.1 GCA_958346165.1 uncultured Collinsella sp.
GCAGCCGCGACCCCGAGCCGGGTGAGGGCGCGCTCGTTAAGAACGTGCGTCCCGAGTCGCCCGCATGGGATGTGGGTATCGAGCCGGGCATGCGCGTGCTCACGGTCAACGGCGAGCAGCTCACCGACATGATCGTATGGCTTTGGGAGGCCGACGATGATACCGTCGACCTCGAGGTTTTCGACCCACGCGACAACACCGTCACCTCCGTCGAGCTCGACCGCTTCCCGGGCGAGGACTGGGGCCTGGAGTTCGACGGCCCCATCTTTGACGGCATGCGTACCTGTGTGAACGCCTGCGTGTTCTGCTTTATGACCATGCTGCCCAAGGGTGGCCGCTCCACGCTCTACATCCGCGACGATGACTATCGCCTGAGCTTTTTGCAGGGCAACTTCGTCACGCTCACGAACCTCACCGACGAGGACGTTCAAAACGTCATCCAACGCAACATGAGCCCTATGAACGTGTCGGTCCATGCCGTGAGCCCCGACGTCCGCCGTCGTATGATGGGCCGCAACGCCCAGCGCGGCATGGACGTACTCGAAGCCATCATGGCCGCCGGCATCGAGATTCACGCGCAGATCGTGTTGTGCCCCGGCATGAACGACGGCGAGGAGCTGGAAAAGACCCTGCGCTTTTGCGAGGAGCACGAGCAAATCACA
This sequence comes from uncultured Collinsella sp., assembly GCA_958346165.1. The sequence continues at coordinate 663 of CATVQO010000068.1, forward strand.
AGCCTGGGCATTGTGCCGCTCGGTTTTACCAAGCATCAGAACCGCTTTAGCTGGTCATACAGCGACAAGCCCGAACTGGCGCGCGAGACCATTGCCATGATCCGTCCCTACCAGGACCGTGCCTACGAGCGCTTTGGCCGCCATACCTTCCAGATGAGCGACGAGTTCTACCTGGACGCCGGCATCGAGCCGCCCGAGGCGGACTTTTACGACGGTTACCCGCAGTACTACGACGGCATCGGCATGATCCGCTCGTACCTGGACGAAACCGACGACGTGCTTACCGCCGACGCCGAGCGCCTAGCCCGCGTCCGCGAGGCCATCGCCGCCCGTAGTCAGCGCCTCCTGTGCCTCTCGGGCGCCAGCGCACGCGACACGGTGGCCCGCTTTGTGGAGTCGCCCCAGGGACTCGCCGGCACTGTCACGGCCATCAAGAACCGCTACTTTGGCGGCAACGTGGACGTAACCGGCCTCATCGTCGCGTGTGACATTCTTGAGCAGCTACCCCAAGACCTGTCGGGGGTTATGCTCTTTGTGCCTAAGCTCATGTTCAACGCTGACGGCATGACGCTTGACGAGTATCATCGTGACGATTTACTCGCAAGCCTTACCAGTCGCGGCGCCGAGGTTCATGTGGTGTCGACCATGCCGCATGAGCTGCTCGATACCCTGGAGCACATCCTTGGCATTGTGCCTGCCGACTCTAACACTTCCACTGACCCTACCCATTAAAGGAGTGCAGATGAAACCTATCGTCGCCGTCGTCGGACGCCCCAACGTGGGCAAGTCCACGCTCGTTAACCGCCTGGCCCAGACCTCGGACGCTATCGTCCATGAGTCTCGCGGCGTCACGCGCGACCGCTCGTACCACACGGCCGATTGGAACGGCCGCGAGTTCACCATCGTCGACACGGGCGGCATCGAACCGCTCAAGAGCGATGACGTCTTCGCCACGTCCATTCGCGACCAGGCCCTCGCCGCCGCCGAGGAAGCCGCCGTCATCCTGTTTGTGGTCGACGGCCGCACCGGCGTCACCGAGGAGGACGAGTCGGTCGCTCGCATGCTCAAGCGCTGCGACAAGCCGGTCTTTCTACTGGTGAACAAGCTCGACAACCCCGATCGCGAGAACGACAGCATCTGGGAGTTCTATTCGCTCGGCATCGGTGAGCCCACGCCGCTCTCGGCCCTGCATGGCCATGGCACGGGCGACCTGCTCGACGACATCGTGGCCCTGCTTCCCGAGGAAGAGGACGAAGTCGCCGACGAGTTCCCCGATGCGCTGAACGTGGCCATCATCGGTCGCCCCAACGCCGGTAAGTCCTCGCTGTTCAACCGCATCCTGGGCGCCGACCGCTCCATCGTGTCCAACATTGCCGGCACGACGCGCGACGCCATCGACACGGTCGTCGAGCGCAACGGCAAGCACTACCGCATGGTCGACACCGCGGGCATTCGCAAGAAGAGCACCGTGTACGAGAATATCGAGTACTACTCCATGGTTCGCGGCCTGCGCGCCATCGACCGCGCCGACGTGGCGCTGCTCGTCGTCGACGCCTCCGTGGGCGTCACCGAGCAGGACCAGAAGGTCATGGGCTTGGCCATCGAGCGCGGCTGCGCCATCGTGGTGCTGCTCAACAAGTGGGATCTGCTCGACGACGACCGTAAGCGCGAGGCCTGCATGGAGACCATCGACCGCCGTCTGGGCGTTATGGCTCCCTGGGCCCAGTACCTGCGCATCTCTGCCCTGACCGGCCGCAGCGTCGAGAAGATCTGGGCGATGGTCGACGCCGCCGAAAAGACGCGCTCGCAGAAGATCAGCACCTCGCGCCTCAACACGTTCCTCACCGACCTGCGCGAGTTCGGTCATACCGTGGTGGACGGCAAGCGCTGCCTGCGCATGCACTACGTGACCCAGACGGGCGTCAACCCGCCGACGTTCACGTTCTTCGTCAACCACAGCGACCTGGTCAACGACACCTACCAGCGCTACGTAGAGAACCGCATGCGTTCGACCTTCGACTTCGCCGGCACGCCCATTCGACTCTTCTTTAGGAAGAAGGAGCAAAAGGATGCATAATCCGATTCTGCTGACCGCCATCTGCGCCGTGGTCTCGTTCTTTATCGGGGCGATTCCGTTTGGCCTGATCTTGGGCCGCGTGTTCAACCACACCGACATTCGCAAGGCGGGCTCCGGCAACATCGGCACCACCAACGCACTGCGCGTAGCCGGCCCCAAGGTGGCCGCGCTCACGCTGCTGCTCGACTGCCTTAAGGGCGCCATCTGCGTCCTTATCGCCCGTCCACTCATTGCCGACTTGGGCTATGGTTTTCCGCCGAGTATTATGGCCCCCGGCGCCGCCGGCGACTGGATGCTCGGCGTCATTTGCCTGGCAGCGGTGTGGGGCCATATCTTCTCGCCCTACCTCAACTTCCATGGAGGCAAGGGTATCGCCGTGGGTCTGGGCGTTATCCTCGCCTGGTACTGGCCCATTGGTCTGTCGCTGCTGGGCATGTTTATCGTGGCCGTCGCCATCACCAAGTTCGTGTCGGTGGGCTCGCTTGCCGCGGCCATCGGTCTTCCCATTGCCGCTTGTGCGGTCTTTCCGTACAGCAGCCTAGGACTTAAGTTTTGCATGGCGATGATCGGCATCACCGTGGTGTGGGCCCATCGTGCGAACATCAAAAAGCTCATGACCGGTAAGGAGTCCAAGCTCTCGTTTACCAAGCGCGTCACCGAGCCCGACGATAAGTAGGAGAGAGTCATGAATGTTGCGCTGATTGGCTCTGGCTCCTGGGGAACCGCCGTCGCCGGCCTTGCCGCCGCGCGAGCCGAGCGCGTGACCATGTGGGCCCATAGCGAGCAGACGGCCGCCGGCATCAATGGCGAGCACCGCAACCCACGCTACCTTGTGGGCTACGAGCTGCCCGGCAACGTCGTCGCCACGACCGAGCTCGTGCAGGCGCTCGACGGCGCCGAGGCCATCATCTTTGCCGTTCCTTCGACGCACCTTCGCAGCGTGTGCCACCAGGCCGCGCCCTTTATCGCCGCCGATACCCCGGTGCTCTGCCTCACCAAGGGCATTGAGCCCGAGTCCGGCCTGCTCATGAGCGAGGTCATCGCCAGCGAGATCGGCAACGAGGCGCGCGTGGCGGCCCTCTCGGGCCCCAACCATGCCGAGGAGATTTGCCGCGGCGGACTTTCTGCCGCCGTCATCGCCAGCGAAGATCCGCAGATAGGGGAGGCCTTTAAGGACCTGCTCCTGTCCACGGCCTTCCGCATCTACCTGTCGCAGGACATGACCGGTGTCGAGGTCTGCGGCGCCATGAAAAATGTCATCGCCATCGTGTGCGGCATCTCCGCCGGCACCGGCGCGGGCGACAACACGCTCGCCCTCATCATGACGCGCGGCCTAGCCGAGATCAGCCGTCTGGTGCACGCCCGCGGCGGTCAAGCTATGACCTGCATGGGACTTGCCGGCATGGGAGACCTCATTGCCACCTGTACCTCGGAGCATTCGCGCAACCGCACCTTTGGCTACGAGTTTGCCCACGGCGTTTCGCTCGACGAGTACCAGACGCGCACGCATATGGTTGTCGAGGGCGCCGTCGCGGCCCGCAGCGTCAGCGAACTTGCCCGTTCACTGGGCGTAGACATTCCGCTCACCTTTGCCGTGGAGCAAACGCTCTACAACGGTGTTACTTTGGATAGGGCACTCGAGATTCTTACCGACCGCGTCCCCTCTCAAGAGTTCTACGGACTCACCGACTAGCGCAGAAAGGCTACTACCATGGGTTCCATCAAAATCGCTCCGTCTGTCCTTTCGGCCGACATGGCCAACCTCAAGGGCGAACTCGACAAGATCGCCGGTGCCGACTACGTGCACTTCGACGTTATGGACGGTCACTTTACCGGCAACCTCACCTTTGGCGTCGACATCCTTAAGGCCGTCAAGCGCTCCACCGATGTACCGGTCGACGCGCACCTGATGGTGTCGAACCCCGACGAGACAGTCGATTGGTATGCCGACGCCGGTGCCGACATGATCACCGTGCACTACGAAGCTTCCACGCACCTGCACCGCACGCTCACCCATCTGCAGCAGCGCGGCGTCAAGGCTGGCGTGGTGCTCAACCCCGCCACCCCCGTGTGCGTACTCGAGAGCATCATCGACGTCGTCGATATGGTGCTGCTGATGAGCGTGAACCCGGGCTTTGGCGGTCAGAGCTTTATCCCGGGCACCATCGCTAAGCTCCACGAGCTCAAGGCCATGTGCGAGCGTCACGGCGTTTCGCCCCTCATCGAGGTCGACGGTGGCATTTCTTCCAAGAACATTGCCGAGGTCGTCAAGGCCGGCGCCAACGTGCTCGTGGCCGGTTCTGCCGTATTTAAGTCCGAAGATCCCGCTGCCGAGGTTGCGCTGCTGCAGAAGCTGGGCAACGAGGCCGCACAGGAGGCATAAACCCTTATGACCGCAGGTCAAAACCGCATACCCGTGAATCTTGACTATGCCGCCTCGACGCCCATGCGCGCCGAGGCGCTCTTTGCGCAGCGCGAGTACGACGACAGCGAGCTTGCCGGCGTCAACCCCAACTCGCTGCACTCGCTCGGCCGCAAGGCCGCCGCGCGCCTGGAGGTTGCCCGTCGCGAGATCGCCCATAGCTTTGGCGCACGCGTCCGCCCGTCCGAGATTGTTCTGACCAACGGCGGCACCGAAGCCAACCAGCTGGCGCTGCTCGGTCTTGCCGAGGGCGCTCGTCAGCGCGATCGCAAGCGCGATCGTGTAATCGTTTCGGCCATCGAGCACGATTCGATTCTGGACAACCTGCCGCTGCTGCGTGCCGCCGGCTTTACCGTCGACCTGGTGCAGCCCTGCCGCGCGGGCTACATTGAGCCTGCCACGCTGAGCGACTTGCTGAGCGACGACGTGTCGCTCGTGAGCATTATGGTCGCCAACAACGAGACCGGCGTGGTGCAGCCCATCCGCGAGCTTGCCTCGGCCACTCATACCGTGGGCGCAGTGTTCCACACCGATGCTATCCAGGGCTATCTGCACATTCCGCTCGATGTCACCGAGCTGGGCGTCGATGCTATGTCCGTCGCGGCCCACAAAATTGGCGGTCCTGTGGCATCCGGCGCGCTCTACGTTAAGACCCGCACGCCACTGCGCCCCCGCATCTTTGGCGGCGGACAGGAAGCCGGACGTCGCGCCGGCACGCAGGACCTGCGCACGCAGCTAGCCTTTGCCGCTGCTGCCCGCACGCTGGTGCCCCAAGTGGCTCAGGAGCGCGAAAAGCTGCAAGCCCTTTCCGACAAACTCTACGCCACGCTTACGGCCCATCCACGCATTCATGCCACCATGGGCGACTACGAGCAGGTCGACCGTCTGCCGGGTATGGTTTCGATCTACGTCGACGGCATGGACTCCGAGGAGCTCATCGTCAAGCTCGACGCCGCCGGCTTTGAGGTTTCGGCCGGCTCTGCCTGCTCGAGCGGCAGCATGGACCCGAGCCACGTTTTGAGCGCGATGGGCATCGGTCGCGAGCAGGCATTGGGAGCACTGCGCATTTCCTTTGATGACCGCGTAAATCCGAGCGATCTGGACGAGTTCGCCCGGACGCTGCTCTCGATCGTGGGTGCCGCATGATCGTCGCCGAGCTTGAGCGCGCGCTGCTGGCACGCTATCCCAAGGCGGACGCCGAGGGCTGGGATCACGTAGGACTCTCCGTTGGCGATCCGGCCGCGGAGATCACCGGCGTTGCCTGCGCACTCGATGCGACCGTGGCTAACGTTCGCCGCGCCCAAGAAGCCGGCGCCAACGTGCTGCTGACGCATCATCCCATATACATCAAGGCACCCGAGGCCTTTTGTCCGGCGGATGCCACACGACCCCAGTGCAGCGCGGCCCTCTACGAGGCTGCCCGCTGCGGCGTGAGCATTATTTCGCTCCACACCAATCTGGACCGCTCGCACGAGGCGCGTGCCTGCCTAAGTGAGCTGCTGGACGCCGTGCCCGTGAGCTCGCTGGAGCACGTAGACGACCCCGAGTCGACCGGCCTTGGCGCGCTTGCGACGCTCAACGACCCGTGCACGCTGCGCGATCTTGCCGCCCGTGCTGCCACGGCCTTCGGAAGCGACCCGCGTGTATGGGGCGATGCCGAGCGCTCGTGCCGCACCGTCGCCATTCTGGGCGGCTCCCTCGGTGACTTTGGCGAACTTGCCATCGCCGCCGGTGCGGATGTTGTCGTGACGGGCGAGGCAGGCTATCACGTGGCGCAGGACCTTGCCTTGCGTGGGCTACCGGTGATCTTGCTCGGCCACGACCGCTCCGAGGAGCCGTTCGTTGATATATTGATGAACTCTGCAGTTGACGCCGGGGTCGACCCCCGTCATGCGATTAAAATACTGAACCCTTGCCAATGGTGGACTGTGACAAAA
>CATVQO010000069.1 GCA_958346165.1 uncultured Collinsella sp.
TTCGTTAAACGGGCGCTAGGGTGTCACCCTTACACCAACATTTTCGACGCGATCTTGATCGCGGGGCCGCGTTGTTTCTAGCGGCTATGCGGGCAGTTGGCGCAGCAGCCGCTGGTGGCGCTAGTGCTGGAGCCGCCGCTTCGCTGGTCGGTGTTGTAGAAACCGCTGCCCTCAAATTTAATGCCGCTGGCCGAGAACGTCTTGGCCGCCGAGGCACCGCAGCTCGGGCACACGACCTCGGGAGTCTCGGACATGGGATGCTCAACCTCAAACACGTTGCCGCAGCTCGAGCACTTGTAATCGTAGCGCGCCATAATACTTCCTTTTCAGCACAAAGCGGGCAGATTACTCTGCCCGCAAAAATTCAAACGTCTGTAACTGTACCCTATATCGGGGGTTTTATCACGCTTCGCCCCAGAATCTATGGTTGTTGCGCAGGAGCTGTGCGGTTTTGTTTTCGGCGGCTGCAATGTCCGCCTCGTCAGCCTGCCAGGTCCAGTTGCCCGTGGCCACGCCCGGAACGTTCATGCGTGCGTCGTCGCCAAGCCCCAGGATATCCTGCAGCGGCATCATCACCAGGGGAGCGTCGCTTGCCAGCGCGTCGCTCATCAGCTTGGCAGCCAGCTCAACACCGCTCGGCTCGTCGCCGCCGGCAAAGGAACGCGTACACCAGCCGGCGAGCGTCGACGTATCGTGCGTCGAGGTGTACAGAATCTTGCCGGGCGTGGGGTGCATGCCGCAACGGACGTCGTAATCGCTAAACTCCAGCACGTCCATGCCGGGGAAGCCGCAGGTCGAAGCCATGGCGCGAACACCGGGCGTCAAATAGCCTAGGTCTTCGGCGATAAAGTTGAGCGGACCCAGCTCGTCATAGGCGGTCTGGAACAGGTCCTTGCCCGGTCCCGCCAGCCAACGCCCGTCGGCGCATGCCTTGCCCGCGGGAATGCTGAAATAGCTGTGGAAGCCCAGGAAGTGATCCAGGCGCACGCGGTCGTAGAGCGAGAACGCGCGGCGCAGGCGATCCATCCACCAGCTATAGCCGTTCTGCTTCATGTGGTCCCAGCGGAACGTCGGGTTGCCCCACACCTGGCCCTCCGGTGCAAAGTTGTCGGGCGGCGCACCGGAAATCTCGATCGCCTTGCCGGTATCGGACAGCCAGAAGTTCTCGGGCTCGCTCCACGCATCCGCCGAATCGTCCGAGACATACATCGGGATATCGCCGATGACCTCGATGCCCTTCTTGTGCGCGTAGTTCATGAGCTCGCACCAAGCCAGGTCAAAGCGGTACTGCATGTACGCCTGCAGCTCGGCCTCGTCGTGGAAGCGCTTGTCGTCGATCAGATACTCGTTGTAGCGCGCGACATCTGCCGGCCAATCGTGGCGCGACTCGCCCTCAAAGTACTTCTTAACGGCCATGTAGACGCAGTACTTCTCGAGCCAATCGGCGTTGCGATGTTTAAACGCCGTGTACAGCGGGTCGGCATCCTCGCCGCCGCGGGCCTTCCAGGCCTCAAAGTCGGCTGCCAGCTCCTCGTGGCTTTCGGGCAGCAGGTCGATATTGCCTGCAAAGGCCGAAGGACCGGCGTAAGGGGAGCGGAAGAAGTCCGTGGGGTTGACGGGGAGAACCTGCCAGTAGCGCATGCCCATGGCGGCCAGATGGTCGATAAAACGACGCGTGGGCGCGCCGATCGTACCGGGCTCGCCGTCGTCGGTCGGCACTGATGTGATATGGCATACAACACCCGCACCGTGATCGAGCGGCTCCTGCAGGCGCTGCTCGGCGTGGTGATAGATGATCGACGAACCGAGCGGGTACAGGTCGAGCGTGACCGTGCCGTTGTGGATCTCGCACTCATGACCGCTGATCACGTCACTTGCACATTCGTCGAGCGCCGGAATCGTCACACGATGCGAGTTGCGCAGGCTGCGGTTGATGATGACGGTCGCGGACTCGCCGTCTTTACCGGTACGGTTGTAGGCCAGCACCTCGTCATTGAGCGCAAAGGCCTTGATTTCACCGTCGATCATAAACGGCAGCGCGCGGCGCACAGCAGATGCGTTCTTGACGATTGCGAACGTATCGAAGTCGTGCAGGTCTTCCTTGGTCGGCAAGGTGCGGCGATTACCCGGATCGGTCAGGCCCTCAAGGCCGTACTCGTCGCCATAGTAAATCGAAGGCACACCGGGGAACGTCATCTGCATGAGCGTCGCGAGCCAAAAACGGCTCTTGGCCAGGCCCATCGCGTTCTCGTCCAGGCGCCATTTGCTGCGCTCGCACTCGGGCAGCTGCGACTCGTCGGGGCCGCCGCCGAGCACCGAGATGATACGCGGACGGTCGTGGCTCGACAGCAGGTTGAGCGCGCAAGACAGGGCCTCACGCGGATAGTTCTCGCGTAGGGTCTCGATATCCTCGGCTGCCTGGTAGGCATTTTTGTAGCCCATCAAAAAGCCAATGACCATGTCGCGGAAGGGGTAATCCATGGCCGAGTCGAGCTCGGAGCCTTGTAGATAGCGACGCAGATGGCCGTAGCTGATCTTGTTGGAGGCATCTTCCCAGACCTCGCCGAGCAGCAGCGCGTCGGGCTTCTCGGCGAGCACGGCCTTTTTGATCTCGGTCAGGAAGTCATCGGAAAGCTCGTCGGCCACATCGAGGCGCCAGCCATGGGCACCGGCGCGCAGCCATTTGCGGATGATACCGTCCTTGCCCAGAATCCGCTCGCGTACCAGTTCGGAGCTCTCATTGATGGCGGGCATATTGCCCACGCCCCACCAGCAGTCGTACGAGCCGTCCTCGTGGAAATAAAACGCATCACGCCACGGAGAGTCCTCGCTCTGCCACGCGCCGACACCGGGATAGTTGCCGTAGCGGTTAAAGTAGATCGAATCGTCGCCCGTGTGGTTGAACACACCGTCCAGAATGATGGAAATGCCCAGCTTCTCGGCCGCCTCGCATAGCTCAGTAAAGTCCTGCTCGGTGCCCAGAATCGGATCGATCTTGGTGTAATCGGCGGTGTCGTAGCGGTGGTTGCTCGCGGCTTCAAAAATGGGGTTGAGGTAGATGGCTGTAAAGCCCAGCTCGGCGATTCGAGGCAGGTCATTCTGGATACCCTTGAGTGATCCGCCGTAAAAGTCCCAGGTCTTGATGGAGCCGTCCTCGGCGCGCTCGTAAACGGGCGGCTCGTTCCAGTCCTCGACCATCCGGCGATGTATTCCGTTGCGCGGTTTTTCGACCTCGGCCAGCGTGCGCTCGCGCCAGTGCTCGTCGCGGGCATAGCGATCGGGGAAGATCTGGTAGACCATTCCGCGCTCGTACCACTCGGGTCGAACTTCGCGGTGCTTGTAGACGGTGACCTGGAATGACGGCACCTCGGCATAGTCGTAGGTTACGCCTTCGCCGCCGGTGCGGCCCTGTGGTGCGCCCAGGCGAACCTCGGGCTGGCCCTCGATATTGCAGATAAAGCTGTACCAGATGAGACAGGGCTCGGTGCACTCAAGCTCTACGGTAAATATGCCGTCGCCCTCGTGCGTCATGGGATACCGAGACTCGCCGATCTCATCGACCCAGGTGCGCAGGGTAAGCGTTGCCTGGTTGGGGTCGGCATCCTCCAAAATCACCGAGAGCGAAACGGAAGTTCCAGTGGTCACAGCGCCAAACGGAATGCGAAACTGCGGCAGACGGCTGTTGTGTATCAATCTCATAGTACGGTCCAGTTCAATAGAATCATGGCCTGCTGGCCATGGGCTTTACGCACAAGATGTAAGTATATCTGTTGTACACAGGCTGTATAAACAACATCCGTTTACCATCGGCGAACGGTTGTCCTAGAAAATCGTTTTACCACTCCCTACAGAGAAGGGGCGCCCGGTTGGAGCGCCCCTTGCTTAGGGTTTGATTAGGTTTTGGATCGTCTGTGTGCTAGCGGCGCTTGCGGGTGGCCGTTGCCTTGCGGACGGACGTCTTTTTGGTCGGAGCCTTTTCCTCGGCCGCGGCGGCGGGGGAGACCGGGGTCTCCTTGGCGGGCTCGGGCTTGGCCTCTGCCTTCGGGGCGGCCTTGACCTCAGCGGTCTTCGGCGCCGGCTTGGCCTTTACCTCGGCCTTGGGCTCCACTTTGGCAGCAGCGGGCTTAGCCTCTGCCTTGGGAGCAGCAGCCTTGGTCGTGGTCTTCTTGGCCGTCGTCGTGGCACGCTTGCGCGTGGTGGTCTTGGCGGCCGGCTTGGCTTCGACGGATGCCTCGGCCTTGGTCTCGGCGGGCGTCTCCTCGACTTTGGCGGCCGGCTTTGCGGCTGCCTTGGTCGTGGCGGCCTTCGTGGTCGTTGACTTCTTTGCCGTGGTCTTCTTGGCGATCGCAGCCGTCTTCTTGGCAGTGGTCTTGGCCGGTGCCTTGACGGCGGCCTCGGCCTTTACCTCGGAAACGGCCTCGGCCTCGGCGGCCTTCTTGGCAGCTGCGGTTGTGCGCTTGCGCGTGGTCGTTGTCTTGGCAGCGGTGGTCTTGCTCGCAGTGGCCTTCTTAGCCGTCGTCTTACGAGTCGTGGTCTTCTTTGCCGAAGGCTTCGCAGCAGGCTTCACCTCAGGCTCAGGCTCGGGAGTAGCCTCGACCTTCACCTTAGGATCGGTCTTAACGGTCTCAGCTTCAACCGGCTTCTCCTCGGCCTTGGGCTCCTCTGCGGCCACCGGATCAGGTGCAGCCTCAGGCTCGTCGACAACCGCCGCCGGGCGCTCAATCTCCGGGTGCATAAAGAAGTACAGGTCCAGATATTTATCGGCCGAGCGCGTCCAGCTAAAGTCCTGGCTCATGGCCTGCGTGACCAGCTGGTTCCAGGCGTCGCGGTTATCCCAGAACAGACGCGCCGCGCGGAATACCGCATCGCCCATCTCGTCGCCGTTAAAGTTGCTAAACGAGAAGCCCGTGCCCTCGCCGGTAAACTCGTTGTACGGCTGCACGGTGTCCTTCAGGCCACCGGTCTCGCGAACAATCGGCAGCGTGCCGTAGCGCATGGCGATGATCTGCGACAGGCCGCAGGGCTCAAACTTCGAAGGCATCAGGAACATGTCGGCGGCGGCATACATGCGCTGCGACAGCGCCGGATCGAACTCGATGCGTGCGGCCATGGTGCCGGGGTACTTGTCCTGGAAGTAGCGCAGGCCGTCCTCGTAGTCGCGGTCGCCGGTGCCCAGCACCGCCACCTGCACGCCGCCGGACAGGATGCGGTCGAGCGCGTACATGACCAGATCCATGCCCTTCTGGCGCGTCAGGCGCGTGACCATCACCATGAGCGGACGGTCGTCGCGAACCTCGAGGCCCAGTTCCTCCTGCAGCTTGGCCTTGCACACGGCCTTGCCGGAACGGTCCTCCACGGTGTAGTTGGCGGCAATTCGCTTGTCTGTTGCCGGGTCAAAGCCCGCAACGTCAATGCCGTTCAAAATGCCCTGCAGCGCGTAGGAACGCTCGCGCAGTACGCCGTCCAGGCCCTCGCCAAACTCGGGCGTCTGGATCTCGTTGGCATAGGTGGGGCTCACCGTGGTGATGGCGTCGGCATAGCGTAGCGCACCCAGCATGTAGTTGATGCTGCAGGCGTCGCAACGCAGCTGCGAGGCTGCCGCCGGAATGTGCGCCACGCCCAGGATGTCCTCCATCACGGTGTCGCTAAACTGGCCCTGGAACGCCACGTTGTGGATCGAGAACACGGTCTTGACGCGGTCATACAGCGGCAGACCCTGGTAGAACTCGCGCAAAAACACGGGCGCCAGCGCCGTCTGCCAGTCGTTGCAGTGCAGGATGTCGCACTCAAAGCCGGCGGGCAGGTGCTGCAGGCTCTCGGTGATGGCCTTGGAGAAGAACGCAAAGCGCTCGCCGTCGTCAAAGAAGCCGTACGGATAGTCGCGCGCGAAGTAGCGCTCGTTGTCGATGAACATATAGGTGACGCCGTCGTGCTCGAGCTTCTCGAGTCCGCAGTACTCATTGCGCCAGCCCAGGCTCACGTAAAAGTCGGAGAAGTGCTCCATCTGCGACTTGTACTCGTCCTTGATGGTGGCGTACTTGGGCACCATCACGATTACTTCGGCGCCGGCGCGCACAAGCGCCGCAGGCAGCGAGCCCGCCACGTCGCCCAGGCCACCGGTCTTCACAAACGGTGCGCACTCGGCCGAGGCAAACACGATCTGCATCTTTTTGCTGGAATCAGCCATATTGTCTCCCTGTTGCAATTCGAGAATAGCCTCCTGGCGCAAACCGGGCGGCTATTCTACGTGTTACGAGCGATGTTGCGGTGCCAAAGCTAGCTCGCGTTGGTGATATCAGAAGTTAACGGGGCCTTTCCCAGCACCAGGATGTTCTCGGGCGTGCCGCGAAGCTCGGTGTTGGTGGGAACCACGTTGTTCTTGTCCAGGATTGCATTCTCAACGCGGGCGCCGCTCTTGATGACGCAGCTCTGGTTGATGATCGAATTGGTCACCGAGGCGCCTTCCTCAACCACAACGCCGCGCGACAGGATCGAGTTGCGCACGGTGCCCTTGATGATGCAGCCGGCCGAGATGATCGAGTTGCAGGCGTGGCTGCCGGTCGCATAGCGCGAAGGCGGCACGTCGTGAGCCTTGGTCAGAATCGGGCGCTCGGGGTCAAAGAGATGGTCGGCCACGGTCTGGTCGAGCAGGTCCATGCTGCGACGATACAGCGACTTCTCGCTAAACACGCCCACGACCTCGCCCTTGTACTCGTAGCTGCACACGTCGATGTTGCCAAAGTCGCCCTGTAGTGCCTCGAGCAGGTCCAGATAGTCGGCGGCCTGGTAGTGGTCGATGATCTCGAGCAGCGTCTCGCGGTTGACGATGCAGCAGTCCATAGACGCGTTGTCGCCATACACGACGCCGGCGCTGACGCCCGTCAGACGGCCGTTCTCGTTGATCTGCAGCTTGGTCTCGTCATCTACGTTGCGCGTGGCCTTGCAGTACACCACGGTCATCTGGGCACCGGAGTTCTCGTGCGCCTCGATGATGGTGTTGAGGTCCATGTTAAAGATGATGTTGGTGCCCATCATCACAA
>CATVQO010000070.1 GCA_958346165.1 uncultured Collinsella sp.
GGTATTGTGGGACATGGTCACTCCATTACGTAGAAGGGGCTTCTGGTCTTAGGCGTCGTACGCCGCAAGGGTGCGCTTGAGAATCGAACCATCGCGCTCACAAGGCTCGGGTCCGTTCTTGCGCAGCATACGCTCTTCCTCGCCCTTACCGGTCACGATGACCACGGCAGGACGGACGGTCTCACGCACGGCAGTCTCGATAGCGGCAACGCGATCAGTCACGATTTGCCAGTTATCATTTCCCTGCGCCTGAACGTTGCGCGCGATCTCGGCGCAAATATCCTCGACATCCTCGGGGCCGGGGTCATCCTCGGTAATCACGATTCGGTCGGCATACTTGCCAGCGGCGATGCCCATCGTGGTGCGTCGATCGACACCCTTACCACCCGTAGCGCCAAATACAACCGCCAGCTCGCGCTCGGGATAGTTCTCGCGCAAGTCGCGCAGGAGTGTCTCGAGGCTCATGCCGTTATGTGCAAAATCGACGATACCCAAGATTTTGCCCGATACGGACGGATAGAGCTCCATGCGGCCGGGAACGAAGACGCCCTCAAAGCCATGGACGATACCCTCTTCAGAAATGCCCAGGGCCTCGGCGCAGGCAATAGCGGCAAGCGCGTTGGACACATTGAACTTAACCGGCGTGGGAATCACAATGTCGCGCGTAAAGCGGGGCGTGCGCACCGTTGCCACCACGCCGCAGTCGCCATTACGAATCGCCAGCGCAAACACGTCGGCACGCTCGTCGGTCAAGGAGAACGTCACCGTACGTTCGCAACGAGATGCCGCCTCGAGCACACGATCGACCTTATCCATATCGAGATTGACCACGGCAAAACGGCTCTGCGAGAAGATTTTGAGCTTGCTGGCAAAGTAATCCTCGAGCGTCGGATGCTCAATCGGCGAAATGTGATCCTCGCCGATATTGGTAAAGGCGCCGACTTCAAAGGCGATCTTGCCCGTGCGCTCGTATTTGAGGCCCTGGCTCGATGCCTCCATAACCAGCCACGGGGCACCCGCCTCCGCAGCATGCGCGATGCGAGACTGCAGCAGGAAGGATTCGGGGGTTGTCAGCTTGGAAGGGCCTGCCTCGATGCCGTCGTCGAACTCAATGCCCGTATTAAGAGCGGGCCGATGACAGCCCGTAAGCTTGGCCTCGTTGGCGAGAATGCCGCGCAGATAAAAGCTACAGGTCGACTTTCCCTTGGTGCCTGTAAAGGCGCAGACCTTCACCTTACCCGACGGGTGCCCATAAAAGGCATCTGCCACCACGGCGAGCGTGCGACGAATATCACTCACAATCACCGCGGGAAGATCAACATCGTAATCGACCTCGGAAACGTAGGCCACGGCGCCATCGGCGATTGCCGAAAGCAGGTACTCGCGCTTAAACGCGCGGCCCTTGCAGACAAACAACGTGCCCGGACGCACCTGGCGCGAGTCGTCAGTCGCAAACTCAATGCGCTGGTCGCACGAAGCGCTCGGTCTGGAAACAACAAGGTCATCTTCCTCGAGCAACTCTATATAGCGCATCAGAGTTAGCTTCTCTTGTGTCGGACTCGACATACAAAGACCTCTCTCGCTAAATTCAGCCTTAAAGGGCAAAAGACGTCCCGCGGCAGAAACGATGAAACATTCTGTATTATCAACCATCCTAATATGCCACCTGGCCTTGCGCGCACTGCAGCCTTCTAAAAAATTGCATGGACTGTGCTGTGGGCCAATAAATGACAACAGTGTCCACCCCGTGTAAAAACAAGGAAATCTGGGTGCTATTCTTTATCCAAATGTCTTGATGCGCCTCATTGACCCACAATGCCGACCCATCATGCCCAAGCAAAGGATTCCAGATGAAACGACACTTCGAACGTCGCCACCACTCGGCACATGTCCAGTTGACCCGGCGCATCGTCTGCGCCTTCGCGACGATCGTTGTGGCCCTTGCCACCACCATCGGCGCGAGCGGCTGTTCGTCCTCCCAGAACGCCTCGAGCACCTACACACTCGTCGAGAATGGCAAGTTCACCGTCGCAAGTGACTTGGCCACACCCCCGTTTGAATACGTCAACGATTCCGGCGAAGACCAGGGCTTTACCTACGAACTCATGGGCATGATCGCAGACGAACTCGGTCTGGAGCTCAACTACTTGCCGGCGCAAAAGTTCGACGGCATTATCCCCATGGTCAAGCAGGGTGTAAAGACCGATGTCGGCGCATGTAACATCACGATTACCGATGAGCGCAAGAAAGAGGTCGACTTCACCGACCCCTATATCGACTCTAACCAGGGCGTCGCAGTTGCAAAGAACACTGGATACAACACGGTCGACAGCCTCAACGCACCGGGCGTCAAAATTGCCGTGCAGTCGGGCACCACATCCGAGGAGTGGGCAATCGAGAACCCGCCGCAGGCAACCACCGTCAACTTTGACGACTGGACGGCAGCCTTCACCGCCGTCATGAGTAGTCAGTGCCAGGCGGTCGTATGCGATCTTCCCGTTGAGCAGTGGATGGTTTCGAACTCCTTTACCGGTATGGAGATCATCAAAGAGGTTCCGACGGGCGAGCAGTTTGGCATTGCCGTCTCTAAAGACAACCCCGAGCTGACACAGGCCATCAACGATGCCCTTGCCAAGATCAAGAGCTCCGGCGCCTATGACAAACTGTACGAGAAGTGGTTTGGCATGGCACCCACGAGCGGGTCCGATAACGAGGATGCCTCGAGCCCAGACGACGCGACGGGCGCTTCACTCGCCGTCACCTCGGCGACCGCCAAGTCAAACGAAGACGGCGGCAACGGCGTGCTCGGCGGCATCGCAACCCGCCTGACCTGGGAAGCGACAACGGGTAGCGACGAGGGCGACGTTTCGCAAATTGAGCTTGAGCTGCCCGAAGGCGGGTCATTTGAAAGCACCGATGTTAAGGTCACGCTGCTCGACGGACTGAACCAGACGGGTGTCAAGGCATCGTGCTCGCTGGACGGCTCAAAGCTCGTCATCAAGTTCGCCGATCCCGTCGCTGCCGGCTCGCAGATTCGCGTTGTCGTCCCCGACGTCGTATTCCCGAGCAACGCGGGTGCCTATGCCGTCACCGGCAGCTATGTCACCGACGGCGACAAGCGAGATCTTCCCGAGAGCCCCACCATCAGCGTCTCGGAGAGCACCATGGTGCAAGAAATCGTCGCCTGGCTCGATGCCCAGCCTTGGGTTGCCGCATGGAACTCCAACCCGTTTTTGGGCATGTTCTGCAAGCCGCAGATTATCGTCACCTCAATCGCCTCGCTCTTTAAGGGCTGGGGCATAGCACTTGCCGTGACCGCCATCGGTTTTCCGCTCGCCATCCCCATCGGCTTGCTGTTTGCCTTTATGAAAATCAGTCATAGTCGTATGCTGCGCGGCATCGCCGTGACATACATCAACGTCCTGCGCGGAACCCCGCTCTTCCTGCAGATCTACATTGCGTTCTTTGGGTTCCCTATGATCGGTCTCAACGTGCCCAATCTGCCGCTCGGCGTTGGCGTGCTCGCCATCAACTGCTCGGCCTATCTTGCCGAGATTTTCCGTGCCGGCATCGAGAGCGTACCGCATGGTCAAGCGGAAGCTGCCTACTCGCTTGGCATGACTTGGTCCCAAGTTATGTCGCGCATCGTGGTCCCGCAGGCTGTACGTTACGTTATACCGACTATGACCAGCGAGTTCGTTATGCTGTACAAGGACACGTCGCTGCTTTCGAGCGTTGGTGTCATGGAGCTCATGCTGTTCTCCAAAAACCTCACGGCCACCACGGGCAACATTACGCCCTACATTTGCGCCGCACTTTATTATCTGGTCGTGACGATTCCGCTCATCCACATCGTCACCAAGGTGGAGCACCGTCTCGCCGAGCGCAGCAAGCGCTAACCGCTCATACATAGCGTTCACAACCACGACCCGCCGCTTCATCTGAAGATCGGGCCGTGGTTTTTTCGGTTCGCTCGGCGCTTATGCCCTATCACGAAACAAAAGATTGGCATGATAGTAAAGATTATTTGACATCAGCTGCCGCAATCCTTGCGGCAGTACACCTGAGCCGTCAGCAGAAAGGATCTTGCATGTGCGGTTTTGTCGGTTTTACCGGTACAGATGAACAGAGTGAGCTGGTTCTCACGGCCATGATGAATCGCATCATCCACCGTGGTCCCGATATGGGCGGCCAGCATATCGTTGACAACGTTGCCCTTGGCTTCCGTCGTCTTTCGATTCTCGATCTTTCCGAAGCTGGAGCTCAGCCCATGTCGAGCGACGACGGCAAGGTCACGATTGTCTTCAACGGAGAGATCTACAACTTCCAGGAGCTTCGCGCCGAGCTGGAGGCAGCCGGCTACGCCTTCCACTGCAACGCCGATACCGAGGTCCTGGTGCATGGTTACGAGGAGTGGGGCGAGGACCTGGTCAACCGCCTGCGCGGCATGTACGCGTTCGTGATTCACGACCAGAACAAGAACAAACTCTTTGGCGCTCGCGACATCTTTGGTATCAAGCCGTTTTATTACTACCAGGCATCCGATGGCTCGCTGCTGTTTGGCTCCGAGATCAAGAGCTTCCTGGACCATCCCAAGTTTGAGAAGGCTGTCAACCACGACGCGCTGCGCCCCTACCTGACGCTGCAATTCCCCGCCACGGAGGAGACCTTCTTTAGGGGCGTGTTCAAGCTTGCCCCGGCGCATTGCTTTACATATGACCTGACGACCAACACCATGGACATCAAGCGTTACTGGAGCTGTGACTTCACCGACGACAACTCCAAGACCTTCGAGGAGTACGTGGACGAGTGCGACAAGGTCGTGCACGAAAGCGTCGCTGCACACCGAATCGCCGATGTTAAGGTGGGCTCGTTCCTTTCTGGCGGCGTGGACTCCAGCTACATTGCCGCCTGTCTCATGCCCGACACCACGTATTCTGTCGGCTTTGATTACAAGAACTTCAACGAGACCAACTACGCTGCCGAGCTTTCCGACAAGCTGGGCATCAAGAACGTGCGTAAGATGATTACCGCCGACGAGTTCTTCGATGCACTGCCCGATATCCAGTATCACATGGACGAGCCGCAATCGAACCTGTCCAGCGTGCCGCTGTACTATCTGGCGCAGATGGCTTCCGAGGAGGTCACCGTCGTCCTTTCGGGCGAGGGTGCCGACGAGCTGTTTGCCGGCTACGAGTGGTACGAGGACACCCCCGAGATGCGCTCCTTTAAGAAGCGCGTGCCGCTCGGCGTACGTCGCGCCCTGGGCTCGCTCGTTCAGCATCTCCCCTACTTTAAGGGCCACAACTTCCTGACGAAATGCGCCGAGGTTCCCGAGCGCTGGTATGTGGGTCAGGCAAAGGTGTTCGATCCCTCCGAGGTCGACGAGGTGCTCAAGCCCGCTTATGACACTGGCAAGAACGCCGCGGAGATGTGCGCCGAGTACTACAAGCAAGTTCCCAACTGCTGCGAGCTTTCCAAGAAACAGTATCTGGATATGAACATGTGGCTGCCGGGCGACATCCTGCTCAAGGCAGACAAGATGTGCATGGCGCATTCTCTGGAGCTTCGCGTCCCGTTCCTGGACAAGAAGGTCATGGAGTTTGCCGAGCACATTCCCGCCAACTACCGTGTTAACGAAGAAGGCTGCAAGCTCGTTCTGCGTCACGCTGCCAACCGCACGCTGCCCGACGAGTGGGCAACGCGCAAGAAGGTGGGCTTCCCCGTACCGGTCAAGTTCTGGCTGCGCGAGCAAAAGTACTACGACTACGTAAAGGAATACTTCACCGCACCGTGGGCTGCCGATTTCTTTGACACCGATGCGCTCATGAAACTGCTTGACGATCACTTTGAGGGTCGCGCGCTCAACCAGCGCAAGATCTATACCACGTTGACGTTCCTCATCTGGTACAAGCGCTTCTTTATCGACGAGGACAAGGGCGCCGAAGTCGCCGCGTAAGTTTCGTTATGAATTAGCGGTGAACAGCACGGGGTTTCCGCTATACTCAATCCCTGCGGGCGATTGGCGCAACGGTTAGCGCAGGTGCTTTACACGCACAAGGCTGGGGGTTCGAATCCCTCATCGCCCACCACTTGATTGAAAAGGCTCCCAGCGATGGGGGCCTTTCCTTTTTGGGCCCCGTGCAGAGGGATTCAAACCCGCAAGGGTGCGGAGCTGAGGAAACGCGTAAGCGTTTTCCGGCGCAGCACGCGAGGAGCGAAGCGACGAAGCGGGGCGCGGGCGGCGCCAGCCGCACGCGGACACCCCTCATCGCCCACCACTTGATTGAAAAGGCTCCCAGCGATGGGGGCCTTTCCTTTTTGGGCCCCGTGCAGAGGGATTCAAACCCGCAAGGGTGCGGAGCTGAGGAAACGCGTAAGCGTTTTCCGGCGCAGCACGCGAGGAGCGGAGGCCCGAAGCGAAAGCGGGCGGCGAAATGGACCCTTGGCGAATACCCATGTGCAAAAAATGCCAAATATGAGTACTGCTACCTTTTTGGTAGCAGCGTTTTCGAAGTCATAAAAGGCAAATCCGACATTAGAACGACGACTGATAGTCCAGTTAAGCCAATTTAGTTACTGCAAAACTGGACATATGTGGCCCAACTCATCTAAAAACGCCTAATTTATATGTTACGAAGTTAGTGCCCGTACTCATATTTGCCACTTTTTGCACACGGCCTATCCCAGCCATGGTAAATCGATAACAAAACGGGCTCCAGACCGCTGAATCGTGCCGCATATGGCACGTCCGCAGTCCGGAACCCGGTCCAAATTGAGTTATTGCGCTGTGTTAGGCCAAAACGTCCGACAAAATCTCGATCAGGCTGTCCACGTCGGCTTCTTCGCAGACAAGCGGCGGCAGGAAACGCAGCGTGTGGGCACCAGTAGCGTTAATCACGGCGCCGGCGGCCAGCGCGCGGGCAACAATATCATGCGCATCGCCCGCAGCGTCATCCAGATCGCAGCCGAGCATT
>CATVQO010000071.1 GCA_958346165.1 uncultured Collinsella sp.
GAGCCGTCTGCTGGAACGGAATCGAGAGGATTTCGCGCTTGGAACCAGGCGTGATGTCGTGCACCGGCATAAAGACCTTGGTGAAGTACATATTGGAGGCAAGACAGAGCGCAAGCACCGCAAGAACGCCCACCCAGCGGAAACGCGGCGTGGCGCCCGAAGGCTCAGCACCAGCCTGTTTGGCCGCACGACGAGCCACATGCGCGTCCCACGCGCAAAACGCCGCCGCGATCACGCATGCCGCCAGGGAAAACACCAGGCCGCCATTGCGCAGAAACGTGGAACCCATGGCGCCCAGAGCGAGCAGCAGCCAGTCGTGGCGCGCAAAGAGCACAGGCCTCTGTTCGCCTGCACGCTCGACATTGGCATCGCGACGGGGCAGGCCGAAGGCCACGAGCTTCACGGTCTGCACCAACAGCACCAAAAACGCGTCGGCAAACAGCACATCTTTGGTAAGCAGGGCCGCGTAGTTGGAGAACATGGGCATAAACACAAAGAACAACAGGATCACGCCGCGGACCGGCAGGCTCACGCCCAGCTTGCGCAGCGACGAGATGGAATAGGCCATGCAGGCGGCCGTAATGACGAACTGGGCGCAGGTGTAGATGGCAAGACCTGCGTTGGCGCTATTGAACAGCGAAAGCCCCAGCTGGACGCACGAACCGATGATAGCCGTGTGCGCCACGGGGTGATGTCCGTTGAGCAACACATTGGGATTGAGCAGACGCAAGTAGTCACTCGTGCCGTTGGGGTAGTTGAACCACTGGCGAATCTGCGCACCCGTATCTCCCATAAAAAGGCCGGGCAGCGAAGCGATGAGCGTGGGCGCCCAGGCGACCATAAGCACCAGGAAGGGCCCGGCAAAGGGATGGACCGAGAGCACGGCGTGAGCCACACGCCATACGCGGCCAAAGTGCGCTTCGGAAAACGGAATACGCCGAGAGCTCAGCCAATCTAGACACTCAAAGGTAAGGTAGAAGGCAACGACCGCCAAGAGCATCCAGCCCGCACCGCCTATCCAGGCGCAGATGATGCGGGCCTTGTCGCCGAGCACGATCTCGGCCGAATCGGTGAGGTCATAGCTGCGGCCAAACACCATGCAGACGGCAAAGAACAGCGACGGAAGGATCACCGAGGGACGCCAAGCGTCGCCGCGGCCAAAGAACACGTAGCGAAACGGCAGCGTGAGCAGGCAGGCAAGCGCAAGCAGCATGACCGCGTCGGTATGGCCGGCAAACGAGAGGAGCACCTCGTAGCACACGTACAGCATGCCCGAGGCTTTGGGGTCAATCGCCAAGACTGCGTTGCTCGACACCGGGGCGGGATCGATGGAAAACGCCGTGGTCGCCAACAGCGCGAGCAAAAATGCGATGAGCGTCTGCTTGGCGGGGTAGCGCTTAAACCAGACGATGCGGGCAGCGTCGCGCGCAGCCGTTGTGGAGAGGTCGGAATCCTTCACAGTCCGAAAGCCTTTCTAGAAACCTATCAAACTCGGCAAGACCACCACAAAGGTGCCTGTCCCCTTTGTGGTGGTTTTGGTGGTTAGGCGTCCAGGTAGACGCGCTGGGGCTGGTTGCGGCGACGGGCGAAAATGATGAGCGCCAGGCCGGCGATCACGAGCGGCAAACTCAGCAGCTGACCCATGGTGATAACGCCGCCCAGCAGATAACCCAACTGGGCATCGGGCACGCGCACGAACTCAACGAGAAAGCGGACGATGCCGTACCCCATCACGAACACGCCCATAAACGTACCCTGGGGCAGTAGCGGCTTTTTGCGGCTGAGTACCTGCAAAATACAGAAGAGCACGACGCCCTCAAGAAACGCCTCGTAGAGCTGGGAGGGATGGCGCGGCATATCGCCCGCGGTGCCGCCAAAGACCACACCCCAAGGCAGATCGGTCGGCTTACCCCACAGCTCACCGTTGACGAAATTGGCACAACGGCCCAGGCACAGGGCCAGCGGGGCGCCGATCACGGCAAGGTCGGCGACGGTCCATGCATCAAGCTTGTACATGCGGCACACGATGATGCCGCCCAAGATGCCGCCGACCAGGCCACCGTGGAAGCTCATACCACCCTCGTTGGTGGCAAAGATCTCGAGCGGGTGGGTCCAATAGTAGCCATCGCCGTAAAAGACGACGTAAAACAGGCGCGCGCCGATAATGAGGCCAAAGACCGCGCCGACCACGACGCTCGTCAGGTCATCAATCGTAATGTCGAAGCCCCAACGACGTTGCGTGCGGTACATAACGACCGCCGTGAGCAGGGCGCCGACCACGTAGGCCAGACCGTACCAGTAGATGGTGATGGGGCCCGCCGAGATTGCGACGGGATCAAGCATATGGTAGAGGTCGTTGAGCATATCGATCCCTCTGCTCCCTACATACAAATGCGGCCGCGGGCCTTACGCTCGCAGCCGCATATTTGGGCGTAACGTCTATGCGGAGCGTACCGTCCGCAGCTTTCGCATCTTAGAACGGTGCGTACTCGTCGTACAGGTCCTCGGCCTCGCCGGAAGCATTGACCTGCTCAACGCGGGTAACGCCGGGCACGTGCTCCTTCAGGATGCGCTCGATACCCATGGAAAGGGTTAGCGAGCTCATGGGGCAGCCGGCGCAGGCGCCCTGCAGCTCCAGCTTGACAACACCCTCGTCGTCGACGCCCACATACTCCATATCGCCGCCATCGGCCTGCAGGTTGGGGCGGATCTCTTCAAGAACCTTCTTAAGCAGCTCTTCGTTAACAGCCACAGGGGCTCCTTTCTCACAATTACGCGGGCGCGCCCGCGGACAGAAGCTATGTTACTACAGCCGTGTACCCGCTCACGAGCCGTCCATGCGCGCAGACGCGACTTTCACGAGTAGTCAATTTGGGACGGGGCTCTTTTGGCTGTTTTGCCGCCAGCTGGCGTTGGCACGCGCTACTGCTGAGCCTGTCCCCCGGTACCAATCTGGACATCGACGATAACCTGGCGGTAGCTGATGCCGCAGGAATCGAGAATGCGGCGGCTGATACGACCGTCATCGGTGTCGGCATACTTATTGTCCAGGTAGACGACCTCGCCCACGCCCACCTGCGCCAAGATCTTGGCGCAGTCGTGGCACGGGAATAGCGTGACATAGACTGTGGAACCCTCGAAGTCTTTGAGCGAGCCGCGGTAGTTAAGCACGGCGTTTGCCTCGGCATGCACCACGTAGTTGTGCTTGTCCTGCAGCGGGTCGTCGCTCGTGCCCCACGGGAAAAAGTCGTCGTTGAGTGCCGAGGGCGTACCGTTGTAGCCCACCGAAAGGATGCGGTGGTTGGTGTTGGCGATGCACGCGCCCACCTGCGTGTTGGGGTCCTTACTGCGGCGCTGCGCGGCGATGGCCACGCTCATAAAGAACTCATCCCAGCTAATAACGTCGCGGCGCTTGCCCGACGCGGTTTGATGAAGATCGTCCGACATGGCAGACACCTCCGAAATCGCAATAGTTTGACCCATTGTAGCAGGTGGAAGGTGGAGACGTTTTTGTCCCATCGCCCCCATCGCTACGCGCGGCGGGGCTTTTGGTTGATGTGGTAGAGCTCGGCGAGACCCCGCAACGTCAGCGCATCGTCGACCGTCAGGCTATGGCCGACAAGGGCCGCAAGCGCCTCGGCATCGTCGCCGGTAATGACGATGGGCACATCGCCCTCTCCCGCGGCCTTGGTCGCGCGCATCTCGGCGAGCACCATGTCGAGCATGCCGTCGATGCGGGCCACCTCGCCCAGAACCACGCCCGAGCGCATGGCCTCGCGCGTGTTGCGACCGATGACGCGCGCCGGCGCCGAGGGCTCAACCTGAGGTAGGCGCGCCGCAGCGGCCGAGAGCGAGCGGGCGCCGAGGGCCAGGCCTGGCGCGATAACGCCGCCGACAAAGGTGCCGTGTGCGTCGATGACCTCGATATTGGTCGTCGTGCCCAGGTCGATCACAATGCACGGCGAGCCGTAGACGGCGCGGGCAGCCACGGCGTCGGCGATGCGGTCGGGACCGATCTCGGCCGGGTCATCGTAGTGCACGGGCATGCCGGTCTTGAGGCCCGGCCCCACGGTGAGCACGCGCCCCGTGCAGGTACGGGAAAGTGCTGCCTTCCATGGGCGCTCGAGCGCCGGGACCACACAGCTCAGCACGGCCGCGGCGGGTACGAGCACCCCGGGCACACCCGCATCGGCTGCCAGTGCGCCCATGACCTGCGCGAGCCTCATGCGCGCTTCGTCGGCCGTAATGCTCGACGGTGTCGTGATCTCGCACGTTGCAAGCGGGCATTCCTGCGCCGCGGCCGAATCCTCGGCAAACAGGCCAAAGCGAATGAACGTGTTGCCCACGTCGACCGTCAATATATATGCGCACCCATTAAGCATCGTCGGCGCTCCTTTCGTCTGCCCAGCAGTATATCGCCTACCTAAACCAGTCATCCCAAAATGACTAGGTTGCGGCTATACTGATGCGCGGTCGTTTGCGAGCTCACGCGACGGCCTTTGGTAACCCGACTTCCCGCGCCGCATCCGTAGCGGCGCTCCCGGGGGAAGCGGATATACGCAAAGGAGTTCAATATGAGCAATCCCTCGAACCGCGCCTCGATGCGCGGGCAACTCACGCTGCGCGGCGTCGTCATCGGCGTCCTTGGCTGCGTGATCATCACGGCAAGCTCGGCCTACACGGCCCTCAAGATGGGCGCCCTCCCCTGGCCAATCATTTTCGCTGCCGTCATCTCGCTGTTCTTCCTGAAGCTCATGGGCAACGCCAGCCTCAACGAGGCCAACGTCACCCACACCATCATGTCCGCGGGCGCCATGGTCGCCGGCGGCCTGGCGTTTACCATCCCGGGCGCCTGGATGCTGGGCTATGCCGACCAGATCAGCTGGCTCGACATGTTTATCGTGGCGCTCGCCGGCACCATCCTGGGCCTGCTGGCCACCGCGCTCATCCACCGTCACTTTATCGTGGACGCCGCGCTGGAGTTCCCCACCGGCAACGCCGCAGCTCAGACCCTACGCGCCACCGAGGCCGGCGGCAAGACCGGTAAGCAGCTCTTTGGCTCCATGGCCATCGCAGGCATCTACAGCGTGCTGCGCGACGCCCTGGGCGTGGTGCCCAGCATGCTGTGCACGCTCAACATCCCCGGCGTGACCTTTGCCATCTACAACTCGCCCATGCTGCTGTCCATCGGCTTCCTCGTGGGCTTCGCCCCGGTCGCTTTCTGGTTTGCCGGCGCCCTGTTGGGCAACTTTGGCATCATCGTGGGCGGCACCGCTGCCGGTCTGTTCGACGTTGTGACCGCACAGGGCATTGTTAAGTCCCTGGGTATGGGCCTCATGATGGGCTTTGGCGTTGCCGTCGTCCTCAAGGACATCCTGCCGCAGGTCGCCGGCATCGTCCGCGGTCTTGCTGCCGACAGCTCCACCGACACCGACGAGCAGTCGCTCATCTCGGGCTCCCTTAAGCTCGACGCCGGCATCATCGGCCTGGGCGCTGCCGCCATCGCCGTGATCGTCGCCATCGCGCTCGACCTTGGTCCCGTCCCGGCTGTCATCGTCACGTTGTTCACCTTTGTCACCACCATCATGAGTGCGCAGAGCTGCGGCCAGACGGGTATCGACCCCATGGAGATCTTTGGCCTCATCGTCATGCTCATCGTGGCTGCCTTCGCACAGATCGCTCAGGTCAAGCTGTTCTTTATCGCCGGCATCGTTGCCGTGGCGTGCGGCCTTGCGGGCGACGTCATGAACGACTTTAAGGCCGGCGCCGTGCTGGGCACCAACCCGCGTGCGCAGTGGATCGGCCAAGCCATCGGCGGCATCGTGGGCGCCCTGGTCGCCGCAGCCGTCATGGTCGCGCTCGTCACCGCCTATGGCCCGGACGCCTTTGGCCCCGACAAGAGCTTTGTTGCCGCGCAGGCAAGCGTCGTCGCCACCATGGTCTCGGGCATCCCGAGCGTGCCGTGGTTTGCGGGCGGCTTTATCGCCGGCATCGTCATGTACTGGCTCGGCATTCCGGCCATGATGATCGGTCTGGGCGTGTACCTGCCGTTCTATATGTCGCTCACGGCTTTCCTGGGCTCCTGCGTTAAGCTCGCCTACGACAAGTGGGCCGCTCACCGCGACGCCGAGGCCGGTCTTTCGGACGAGGAGAAGGTCGCCAAGGACGCCGCCTTCCAGGAGCAGGGCCTGGTTGTCGCCAGCGGCCTGCTCGGTGGCGAGTCTATCGTCGGCGTTATCCTGGCGTTCATCTCCGTCGGTCTGAGCCTGCTGGGATAAACCCAACAACAACGTACCCGTGCAGAGCGGGGGGTCGGAGACCATCCGGCCCCGCGCTTTTTTGTATCTGCCGAAACCCTCAGCAGCACTCGCATGTGGCCTGTCTTCCTTTGCCTGCTCGCCTAAGTTCCATGTCAAGATGACCGCCCTGCCCGTCACGGTGTAGAGTACATGCTGCGAACGCACCCGCGTTCCTGCGGCAATACGAGGTGGACATGGAACTCGATAAACAACAGATCAAGCGGCTGCGCGAGCGCCATCATCGACGCCATGGCATCCGCCCCGCCCACAGCGAGGCCATGGAGAACGCAAGCCGCTTTCTAAAGCAGGCATTCAACATTCGCGAGGGACGCGCGCCCTATCACGTGATTCGCAAGCGCTTTGTAAACGGGGCGCGGCTGACTGGCTCGCACTTATGCATCCTGATCATTGCCATGTTGATCGCGAGCATCGGCCTCGATATCGACTCGGACATCGCCATTGTAGGCGCCATGCTCATCTGCCCGCTCATGGGCTCGGTCCTTGCCATGGCATACGGCATCGCCACGCTCGACCGCGAGATTACCGTCGAAGCCGTCGCCGGCCTTGCGCTGCAAA
>CATVQO010000072.1 GCA_958346165.1 uncultured Collinsella sp.
AGGTGCGTTTTGGCGGGCACGCGACCGAGTTGTATCTGGAGGACCAGACGCGCGAACGACCAGATGGCTCGCAGGCCCACCTGATGCGTTGGTGGGTGTGGGCATTCGACCGTACGCTTGAGGGCGAGCGCCGTAGGTAAGGACGCACGGCGTTCGGGTACAATGACAGGAATCTTGTCAGCTACTGCGCCGTTATTTGTGGCGCTTTTTGAAAGGACGAACCTATGAACGATATCCAGGGCTATCAGAACGGCCCCGTCGAGAGCGGCGCAAGCCGCGCCAAGGAGATGTCGCCGCGCGCGTACAATCTCACCATGTCTGCCCTGATCTTCTTGGGCTTTTGCGCCATGGGCGCCGGCGCCTACTTTACGAGCACCATGTCGTTTGCGCGCATGATGATGAGCGGCGCCGCCTTGCCGCTGGTCTTTGGCTCGTTTATTTTGACCATCGTCGGCATGGTTATGATGTCGGCTGCTGCCAGCAAACAGTCCGTGGGCCTGTCCCTTGTGGGCTACGTAATCTTTGCGAGTACCTTTGGCCTGACCGCGTCGTTTGGCCTTGCCAACTACGACCTGCCCACCATCAACACTGCCTTTATCGCCATGGCCGCCATCACCTTTGTCTTTGGCGCCTTGGGCGTGACGTTCCCCAAGTTTTTCCAGCGCGTATATGGCATCGGTTTTGGCATTCTGCTCGCCACTATTCTGGTTGAGATCGTGCTGATGTTCATGGGCGTCTCGCAGACCATCACCGACCTGATCGTGATCGTGGTGTTCGCCGGCTTTATTGGCTACGACACCTATGTTGCCACGACAGTGCCGCCTACACTGCCCAACGCCGTGCTTATGGCCTCTAACCTGTTCGTGGATATTATCAACGTGTTCCTGCGCATTCTGAACATCCTCGGCCGTCGCGACTAGTGGCGAATTGCGGCGGTGCTTGCCGTGCATGCAAATCGATGCGAAAGGCGGTCCTTCGGGGCCGTCTTTTTTGTACGCGACGGGGTATCATGGATGGGAAAAGCCGATAGCGGCAGAGACCGAGAAAGGTGACCACTTATGGCAGACGTCGACAACAGGAACCGTAACCGCAGGTCCAACCGAGCGGGTCAGCCCAATCCCAAGCGCGAGGCCCGTGCCAAGGCCGCCGAGCGTCACGTGGCAACTGTGTCCGAAGCGTGCGCCAAGGATATCGAGCGTTCGCTTGCCGGTGTTCGCGAGTTTGACGGTATGCCTGCCGGCTTTGTCTCGGCGATGAAGGCCAAGGTTCAGAGTGCTGTGGCCACCGAAGAACAGGTTGCCGAGGAGTCTGAGGCCGCCGAGGCCGAGACCGCTGAGGTTGCGTCCGCCGAGACCGAGGTTACGGCCGAGCCTGCACACGCAGAGGAGGCCACGGAGACCGAGTCCGCGCCTGCCGCCGAGGAGCCCGCTCCGGTCCTGCCCGAGGTCACCGTGCTCGACGCCTCTGCCACGCAGGCCATTCTGGATAACGGTCGTGGCTATGCGCAGTTCTGCGACATGGCCGTGCTCGCCTTTGCCTCGTTCACCAATCCGGGCGGTGGCTATATTCAGGGTTATCTGGGCCAGGAGGCCACGCTGTGCGCCGATTCGTATCTGTACAACGTTCTCGATAAGCAGCGCAAATGGTACGGCGAGAACCGTCGCCGCAACATCAACTGCGAGCTTTACCGAAACCGTGCGCTGGTGGTGCCTGCGGTGCGCTTCGACCGCAACCACGTGCATGCATACGCCGACGTGATCGTGGCCGCCGCGCCCAACGTTAAGCGCGCCCGCCAGGAGTATCGCGTGAGCGACGATGCTCTGCTGGATGCCCTGCGCGACCGCATTCGCTTTGTGCTTGCCATCTGCGACGAGCTAGGTCGCGAGAAGCTCGTGCTGGGCGCTTGGGGCTGCGACAACAACGGCTTTGACGCAGAGGCCGTGGCCGAGCTCTTCCGCAAGGAGCTCGCGTCGGGCGACTTTAAGGTCAAGCAAGTCTTCTTTGCCGTGCCTTCTACGCGCTGGGATGAGGATTTTGCCAAGTTCGAGCACGTGCTGGCAAACTTCCCCGAGCGCAACGAGGAGTCCTATGCCCAGGTTGCCGCTCGCGCTGCGGCAGCTCGCGCCGCCGAGCAGACCCAGGCTGCTACCGAGGATGATGAGGACGAGGACGATTGGCGCAAGTACCTGTAATCGGTACGTGCTGACAGATAGGTCGAGCCGGCGGGAGAGGCTGCTTCCGTCGGCTTTTTACTGAGCGAGGGGCTTACGATGAAAAACGTTCTATGCTTTGGCGACAGCAACACCTATGGTTACGATCCGGCGGGCATGCGCGACGGCACCGCGGTGCGCTATGCGCAGGATGTGCGCTGGTGCGGCGTGGCCCAACGTGACTTAGGCGAGGGCTGGCATGTAATTGAAGAAGGCCTCAACGGCCGCACGACGGTACGCGACGACATGTGCCATCTGGACACCAATCTTAACGGCATCCGCGCACTTCCGATGCTGCTCGAGGCCCATAAGCCGCTGGACGCCATTGTGATCATGCTGGGCACCAACGACTGTAAGACGGTCTTTAACGTGACAGCTTCCGATATCGCCCGTGGCGCCATGGCGCTGATTCGCGCCGTCCGCGCGTTTCCGTGGACCGACGCTGCGCCTTGTCCACGCATTCTGCTGATGGCGCCTATCAAGATTAAGCCGCAGATCGCCGACGTATATATGACCGATTTTGACGAGCATTCCGTAGAAGCCTCGGAACATTTTGGTGAGTACTACGCGCATGTGGCTGAGCAGTTTGGCTGCGACTTTTTGAATGCAGCCGACTTTGCCGAGCCGGGCGATATCGACTATCTGCATATGATGCCCGAAAGCCATGAGAGCCTGGGTCACGCCGTGGCGGCCAAGCTCCAAGAGATGCTCGGAGAGTAGCGCGACCCCAAACCACCGCAAAGGGGGCGGGCGCCTTTGCGGTGGCTTGGACTGCGAATCTTAATACTGCCACATGTGGTTGACGGGGCCGGAACCTTTGCCCATGTTCAGGCCGGCGGCCAGAGCGCCTGTCAGGTATGCCTTGCCTGCGTTGACGGCGTCGGCAAGATCCATGCCCTGGGCCAGCGCGCAGGCGATGGCGGACGAGAGCGTGCAACCGGTGCCATGCGTGTTGCCGGTCTCGATGCGCTTGTGGCGGAACCACGTGGTGAGCGGATCGCCCAGGTGGTTGCCCTCGTCATCGAGCGGCGCGGGCTCTGCTAGCACATCGTTGGCCTCGTTGACAAAATGCCCGCCCTTAACGAGAGACGCGCAGCCAAAGCGGCGGGTGAGAAGCATGGCGGCATTTTGCTGAGTGCGCTCGGAATCGACCTCATAATCGAGCAACGCCATGGCCTCGGGAATATTGGGCGTGATAACCGTCGCTAGCGGGAACAGGCGGCGGGTGAGCGCCTCGGCGGCATCTTCGGCAATCAGCCGTGCGCCCGAGGTGGCTACCATGACGGGGTCGACTACCACGTTTGTCGCGTTCCAGGCGCTCAGGCGGTCGGCGATAACATCGATAATCTCGACAGAAGAAACCATGCCGATCTTGACGGCGCTGGGGCGGATATCGTCAAAAACGGCGTCAATTTGCGCGGCTACGATATCTGGTGAGATATCCTGCACGGCGGTGACGCCCAGTGTGTTTTGCGCTGTGATGGCGGTGATGGCCGTCTCGGCATACAGGCGGTGCGCCGTGATGGTCTTGATGTCGGCCTGAATGCCGGCGCCACCGCTGGAATCGGATCCCGCGATGGACAGGACGGTAGGTACCTTACTACGATCCATGTTCGCCCCCTTGTTCGGTCGGAATCAAATGGGTCTTTAAGCCAGCATTATAAAGATGCCCGGGCCGACTCTATGTCGAACCCGGGCGGGCGATGCAATCTTTACGCAAATGCAAGCAAATGTTCACACGTCAACAATTGACAGGCACCAGCTCGCCGCCAGAGGCGGCCGCGGCGACAGGGTTAGTCCTCCATGCCGAGGTCGATCGTGGTGCCCTCGAAGATCTTGTTGACGGTGCGGACGGCGCACATCTTGCCACACATGGTGCAAGTGCCCTCGGTGGCGGCGGGGGACTCCTCGTAGCGCTTCTTGCCCGTAACCGGGTCGAGCGCGCACTCCCACATGGCGTCCCAGTCAAGCTTGCGGCGTGCCTGGCCCATCTTGTCGTCCATGTCGCGGGCGTGCGGCACCTTTTTGGCGATGTCGGCGGCGTGTGCGGCGATCTTGGTGGCCATGAGGCCGTCGAGCACATCCTGGGCGTTAGGCAGGCATAGGTGCTCGGCCGGCGTCACGTAGCACAGGAAGTCGGCGCCGGAACTGGCGGAGATAGCGCCGCCGATGGCAGCGGTGATGTGGTCGTAGCCCACGCCGATATCGGTCACCAGCGGCCCGAGCACATAGAACGGGGCATTGTGGCACAGGCGCTTCTGCAGTTTCATGTTGGCGGCGATCTCGTCGAGCGCCATGTGACCCGGGCCCTCGACCATGACCTGGACGCCGGCGGCCCAAGCGCGCTTGCACAGCTTGCCCAGCTCGATCATCTCAGCGGTCTCGGTGGCGTCGTTGGAGTCGTAGAGGCAGCCCGGGCGGCAGGAGTCGCCGAGCGAAATCGTCACGTCGTACTCGTGGCAAATCTCGAGCAACTCGTCGTAGAACTCATAGAATGGGTTCTCGTTACCGGTGACCTCCATCCAGCCAAACAGCAGTGAGCCGCCACGGCTCACGATGTTCATCAGGCGGCCGGTCTCCTTAAAGGTCTTGGTGACCGACTTGTTTATGCCGCAGTGGATGGTCATAAAGTCCACGCCGTCCTCGGCATGCGCGCGCACGACTTCGAACAGGTCGTCCTTGGTGAGCTTGACCAGCGGCTTTTCCATGTAGCCGATGGCGTCGTACATGGGGACGGTGCCTACCATGAGCGGTGTCTCGTCGATGAGCTGCTGGCGGAACTGGCGCGTCTTGCCCGAGTTGGAGAGGTCCATGATGGCGTCGGCGCCAAAGTCCTCGGCGATCTTGACCTTCTTCCATTCCTCGGCGGCATCGGCCTTGTCGCCCGAGATGCCCAGGTTGACGTTGACCTTGGTGGAAAGGCCCTCGCCGACGCCAAAGGCGCGCATGCCCTTTTTGATGTGCACGATGTTGGCGGGAATGGCGATGCGGCCGTCGGCCACGCGCTCGCGGATGTACTCGGGGTCGCGATGCTCGCGCTCGGCGACCTCCTTCATCTGCGGTGTGATCTGCCCGGCGCGGGCGAAGTCGATTTGCGTGACGAGCTTGGGCTCGGTCTGTGTGCTCATTGGCACGGCTCCCTTCGTTGGCATTACCCATATCAGGTTTGCGGGTCAGGGCGGGCGCGCCCAATCTCAGCCTGCCGTCTTGTCCTGCAAGCTCCCCGTTTATGTAATGGGCTCAAGTATAGCTCGAATGGGTACGATTGGCCTAACGAGCGTGCCTGTGGGGAGGCGTACATGGAAGACAAGCATCTATATCGAGAGACGCAATGGGATGTATCGGCCGAGGAAAGCCGTGCGCACCATGGGTTGGTTGCGATTGGTTTTGCGGTGCTTGCCGTGCTGGTGATTGCCTTTTGTATTTGGACGTTCGGCGGTCCTGGCGGCGCTACCTGGGGGTTTGAAGCCGACGAGGGCCTGCCGATTATGACCATGAAAGTTTCTGGTGGCAACACGGTTGCCGCACCGGGCGACTATTGGTATCCGCGCGACGAGTTTGTGCAGCTGCAGCTGAGCGGCGGGTCTATTCCGGGCGAAGAAATCGAACGCGTGACGTTTGATGCGACGCTCAAAACGCTGACGGTGAAGCTCAAAGATCAAGGGGACGTGCCCACGACCATGGACATTGCGCTGACGGAATGGCGCTTGGAGCCCCCGGCGGGCGCTGCGGTATCCGAGGTGGAGCACGTTAAGATTACCTACCAAGATGGCTCGACGAGCGAGATTGCAAAGGCCGATGGCTTGGCGGAGTAATGGGGTGTTTGGAAACGGCGGGCCTATTGTGCCTGCGCGTTCATGAAAACCAGGGTGTTTTTGTCTGAAAGCTCGGGGATGTGCCGATAGCCGATGTTGAATGCGGTGAGTTCGCTTGCATCCTCGAGCTTGTTTTCTGCCATCCACCGCACCATGGAGCCGCGCGCCTTTTTGCTGGCGGTCGACCGTTGGATGGGCTTCCCGTTGCGGATGCCCTCGCCAAAGAGGCATGTGACGGCCGTGGCGTCGTCCGCGAGGTGGGGCAGAACGGCTTTGGCATACTCTACGCTGGCGAGGTTGACGATCGTGGTGTTTGAGCCTGCCGGGGCGATAGCCCGCGCGAGCTTGTCGCTCCAAAACGCGTAGAGGTCTTGGGCATCGTCAACGGCGAGCTTCGCGCCCATTTCCAGCCGATACGGTTCGACGGCATGGAAGGGACGAACGCACCCGTAGAGGCCGGAGAGGATCCACAGATGGTCTTGCAGCCATGCGAGCTGCGCTGAATCCATCACCTCGGATGCCATGCTCTGGTATTGAATGCCGCGATAGGACATGACGGCAGGGGAGAGGTGGCGAGCGAGTGCGGGATTGTCGAGATCGCCGCTTTTCAGGATGGGCCCGAACTCATGCAGGGTGTTGAGGCAAGGCCCCAGCAGTTTGTCACTCACGTTCCACAGCGCCTGCAGGCCGCCGCTGCCTTCATTCCGCTCGATATCTAGCAGTGCGCGGTGGAGGCGAGCCGTCTCGCGCACAAAGGGTGGGATGCCCAGGACTTCAAAAGCATCTTGGGCCGCGCGCATCTGCTTGGCGG
>CATVQO010000073.1 GCA_958346165.1 uncultured Collinsella sp.
TCGCGCTTGGCGCAATCGAGCGGGTCCTCGCCTGGATCGAGCTTGCCGGCGGGAATCTCGACCGTCACGCGGTCGATGGCGGTGCGGTACTGACGCACCAGTACGATCTTGCCGCTCTCGGTCAGTGCCACAACGGCCGCCGCACCCGGATGGCGAACGATATCGCGGGCGCTGCGGTGACCGTTGGGCAGCTCAACCTCAAGACGGTGGACGTCGAGGATCTTGCCCTTCCAGGCGCACTCCTCCGAAAGAATCTTCTCGTGCAGCTCGGCATCGTGCGGGTCGTCGTCGCCCAGCACCAGCGCCGGCTCGTCAGCGACCTCGCCACCAGGCTCGCCCTCGGCGTGCCCATACATGCGGCTGTCCTCTTCGACGATCTGCGCGTCCACGAGCTCTTCGTTCTTCTCGTCCATCCGTCTCATTCCTCTCGGATTTTAGGCATCCCAGGCGTCGCGGCCGCGCAGCGCGCGCAGGCCGATATCGTGACGCAGGGTCTTGCCCTCAAAATCAATCTTCTCGCAGGCCTCGTAGGCAAGGTTGCGAGCGTTCTCGAACGTGTCGCCCAGAGCGGTCACGGCAAGCACGCGACCACCATTGGTCACGAGCTGGCCGTCCACCACGGCAGTGCCCGCGTGGTACACGGTCACGTTCTCCATGGCCTCGGCATCGGCGATACCGGTAATGACCTTGCCTTTCTCGTAGCTGCCGGGATAACCCGCGCTCGTCAGGACAACGGCCACGGCCCACTCGTCACGCCAGTCGAGTTCAATCTGGTCGAGCTCGCAGTTGGAACAAGCCAACATGACCTCGACCAGGTCGTTCTTAAGGCGCGGCAGAACGACCTGCGTCTCGGGGTCGCCAAAGCGGGCATTGAACTCCAGCACCTTGGGGCCGGCAGGCGTGAGCATAAAGCCGCCGTACAGGCAGCCGCGGTAGTCGATACCCTCGGCAGCGAGCTCGGCCACGGTCTGCTCCATGACCTTCACCATGGTGGCGTGCTCCTCATCGGTCACGATGGGCACCGGGCTGTAGACGCCCATGCCACCGGTGTTGGGGCCCTTGTCGCCCTCGAGCGCACGCTTGTGGTCCTGCGAGGTGGCCATGGGGCGCACGGTCTTGCCGTCGGTAAAGGCCAGCAGCGAGCACTCGGGACCAACGAGCATCTCCTCGATGACCACGGTATTGCCGGCATCGCCAAAGGTGCCGCCAAAGCACTCGCGCACGGCCTCCTCGGCCTGCTCAAGTTCGGTCGCCACGATAACGCCCTTGCCCGCGGCAAGGCCGTCGGCCTTGACGACCAGCGGGGCGCCCTGCTCGCGCACGTAGGCGAGAGCCGAAGCCTCGTCGGTAAACGAACCATAGGCTGCCGTCGGAATGCCCGCACGCTCCATGAGCTGCTTGGAGAACAGCTTGGAGCCCTCCATCTGGGCGCCCTCGGCACCCGGGCCAAAGCAGGGAATACCCGCCGCGCGCACGGCGTCGGCCACGCCCGCCACGAGCGGAGCCTCGGGGCCAATTACCACGAGTCCGCATCCGTGGCTCTGCGCAAACGCCGCCACGGCCGCAGGATCGCAGTCGTCGAGAACAACGTTCTCGCCGCAGCTCGCGGTGCCGCCGTTACCCGGCGCGATGTAGAGCTTGCCGGCGCGCGGTGATGCTGCGAGCTTAGCTGCCAAAGCATGCTCACGGCCGCCGCTGCCCAACAACAGGATGTCGATGGTTTGAGTGTCCGCCTTCAAGGGTGCCTCCTCTATGGATGAACGGCCCGCTCCGCGCGAGCCCTTTGCAAGCAAATATACCCCTCGGCCGCCCGTCCGGGCTGCAAAGGGGTATATCGCAATAACCAAATAGTCCCGATTACTTCCAGAATCGGTTGATGATCTGCTCGCGACCAGCGCCAACGCCAATGAACGTCACGCGAGTGTGTGCCAGATCCTCGATAAACGCCACGTAGTCCTGAGCCTCCTGCGGCAGCTCGTCAAAGCTGCGGCAACCGGTGATGTCGCACTTCCAGCCGGGGAGCTCCTCGTAGATGGGCTTGGCGTGCTCAAAGCGAACCTGATGCTCGGGCACGCTGGTATAGCGCTCACCATCGACGTCGTAGGCCACGCACACCTTGATGGTGTCGAAAGCCGAAAGCACGTCGAGCTTGGTCATGGCGATATCGGTGAGGCCGTTGACGCGCGAGGCGTAGTTGGCGATGGGGCCGTCGAACCAGCCGCAGCGACGACGGCGACCGGTGGTCACGCCGTACTCGTAGCCCTCCTCGGTCAGCGTGTGACCGGCCTCGGACTCATAGGAAAGCTCGGTGGGCATGGGGCCCGAACCGACGCGGGTGATATAGGCCTTCATGACGCCCAGTACGCGGTCGACGTTCTTCATACCGACGCCGGAGCCGGTGATGGCGCCGCCGGCGGTGCAGTTGGAAGACGTCACGTACGGATACGTGCCGTGGTCGATGTCGAGCAGCGTCGCCTGGGCGCCCTCAAACAGCAGGTCCTTGCCCTCGTCAATCATGTTGTTGAGCAGCAGGCTCGTCTCGGTGATGTAGGGACGCAGGCGCTCGGCCATCGGCAGGTACTCGTCGCAAATCTGGTCCACGGTGTAGGTGGGCAGGTTGTAGATGAGCTCGAGCTCGGGGTTCACGCGGGCGAGGGTGGTCTCCAGCTTGTCGCGGAACAGCGCCTCGTCCAGCATGTCCTGCATGCGCAGGCCAATGCGGGCCATCTTGTCCTGATAGCACGGACCGATGCCACGCTTGGTGGTACCGATGTTCTTCTTGCCGAGCTTCTGCTCAAAGGCGCCATCCAGATCGATGTGGTACGGCATGATGACATGCGCGTTGCCGCTAATCTTGAGGTTCTTGGTGGTGATGCCGTCGGCCTCGAACATGTCGATCTCCTCAAGGACAACCTTGGGGTTGACGACGCAGCCGTTACCGATCACCGACACGTGGTCAGAATACATGATGCCGGAGGGCACCTGGTGCAGGCCGTACTTCTTGCCGTTGACGACGATGGTGTGACCGGCGTTGTTGCCGCCCGAGTAGCGCACGACGGCATCGAAGTCGCCGGCGACCAGGTCGCAAATCTTACCCTTGCCCTCATCGCCCCACTGGGCACCGACCAAAACGGTTGACGGCATGTTTACTCCTTACATTCATGGACTGTCTACGCGCCACGCCGGCACGCAGAAGCACAAAACATTCCCAGTATACCCGTGCAACGGGTGCCTGTCCTACTCCTCGGCATGTGCCCCATCAAGCTCATAGAACTTGGTGGATGCCGGCAGGAACATCAGGTCGACGTCGCCGATCGGGCCCGAACGGTTCTTGGCCACGACGATACGCGTAACGCCCTCGTCGGGTCGATCGTCGCGCGAGGCTTCGGCCTCGTCGGCGGAGCGGTCCAAGAACATAACGATATCGGCGTCCTGCTCGATAGAGCCCGATTCACGAAGGTCGGAAAGCTGTGGGCGCTTGCCGGTACGGGATTCGACCTGACGCGAGAGCTGCGACAGCGCGATGAGCGGGATCTTGAGCTCCTTGGCCATGATCTTCAGACCACGCGACATCTCCGAAACCTCGACGGTACGGCTCTCGGAGCGGCGTCCCGGCGGAGGACTCACCAGCTGCAGGTAGTCCAGGATGATGATTGCCTTCTCCTTGTTATGGAGCATACGGCGGCTCTTGGCGCGAATCTCGGTCACTGTGGTGCCGGGCGTATCGTCAATCAGAATATCGAGCTTGGACAAGGTCTGCGTAGCCTCGTTGATATTGGCCCACTGTTCGGGGCTAATGCGGCCCATGCGGAAGTCACTGATCGAGATCATGGCGTAGGCGCAAATCAGACGCTGGGCAATTTCTTTGCCCGACATCTCCAGCGAGAAGAAGCCGACGGTATAACCAGCAGCGGCAGCGTTAAGTGCCAGGTTCAGAGCGAACGACGTCTTACCTACAGCAGGACGGGCGCCGATGATGATAAGCTGGCCCTCGCGGAAGCCCATGAGCATACGGTCGAGTGACGGAAAGCCCGTGGGCACGCCCGCAGCCTGGCCACCGGCCTGGCACACTTCCTCGGCCTCGTTATAGGCCTCGACCATAAACTCGGTCAGCGTCTTGTAGCTCGACTTGACCTCGCGCGCCGTAACCTTGAGCAGCTTGCTCTCGGCTAGCTCCACGACCTCTTTGGTGTCGGTGGGGGCGTTATATGCCAGCGCGTTGATCTCGTTGGTGGCGCCGATCAGCTCACGCAGCATCGAATCGCGGCGAACGATGGCGGCATGGTGCTGCCAGTTGACGAGCGACAGGGTCTGACCCATCAACTCCAAAATGTACGCTTCGCCGCCCACGGCATCGAGCTTGTTGATGCTTCGCAGGTAATCGATTAGCGAGATGGAGTCGATGGGGATGCGGCTGTTGTACATATCGACCATCGCGGTATAGATGGTCTTATGGATGGGCCGGTAGAAGTCATCGGGCTGCAGCTCGACCTGGGCCTCTTCGACCACCTCGGGCGATAGCAGCATAGCGGCCAGTACATTGGCCTCTGCATCTTGGTTTTGGGGAAGACCCAACTTTGAGCCGCGGTCCTCAACCGTCAGCCCGGCCTCCCTATCGTCATATGCCATGAGCATCCTCATTCATATCGCTTGCGAGCATCCATAGTATCAGCCACGGTCCCAAAACGCGCCGCGCGCGGCCAATCATCACCGAACCAAACGGATGAACGGTCCTGTATATAAGACTTCGACGAAACGTTCACTATGACGCTCACTCAGCGCAAAAAGCAAAAGGGCGCCCTGGTTTCCCAGAGCGCCCTTCTTAGAACAAGATTGTTGCGTTGCAGCAAATGCTACTCGGCAGCAGCCTCAGTCTCGACCTCGGCGGTCTCGGCCTCGGCGACCTCAGCGGCCTCCTCGACCTCAGCCTCGGCAGCGAGCTCCTCGGCGGTAACGCCGACGAGAACGACAACCTCGGCCTTGATCTCGCGGTACAGCGAGATGGCAACGGTGTGGGCACCGGCAACCTTGATGGGCTTACCGAGCTCGACGCGCTTACGGTCGATGTCCATACCGAGCTGAGCCTTGATGGCATCAGCGATCATAGCGGCGGTAACGGAGCCAAAGAGGATGCCCTCGTCGCCGACCTTGACGTCAACGGTGACCGTCTTGCCCTCGAAGGCAGCCTTGGTCTCGTTGGCGGTAGCCAGACGGACGGCCTCGCGCTTGGCGATGTTGTTGCGACGCTCGTCAAGCTGCTTGAGGTTGCCCTTGGTGGCGGCAACAGCGAGCTTCTTGGGGAACAGGAAGTTCTCAGCGTAACCCTGAGCGACCTCTACGACGTCACCCTCGCCGCCCTTGCCCTTGATCTCATCGAGAAGAATAACCTTCATGATGCGTCTCCCTTCTTAGCCGCGGTCGCGGTTGCCACGAGAGGAAACCACGGGGACGGTGTACGGCAGGAGA
Organism: uncultured Collinsella sp.; assembly: GCA_958346165.1. Next base: position 5,467 of record CATVQO010000073.1, read on the forward strand.
GCCATCTCGCGGGCGCGCTTGATGGCGTTGGCGATGTCATGCTGATGCTGCGTGCAAGCGCCAGTGACGCGACGGGGCTTGATCTTGCCACGGTCGGTCATGTACTTACGGAGAAGCTGAGTGTCCTTATAGTCAATGAACTCAGTGTTCTCCTTGCAGAACTGGCAGTACTTACGACGCGGCTGACGTGCAGAAAAATCATTAGCCATGTCAAAATACCTTTCATTTGGCAACTTCGGCGAACCGAAGCCGCCTCTCACTCAAAAATAGGTGAACAACCCCTAGAACGGGATGTCCTCATCGTAGACGTCGACCGCGGGCGGCGTAGCCACCGGTGCGGCAGGACGTGCTGCGGGCGCGGGAGCTGCGGGGGCGTAACCGCCCTGATCGTAGCCACCCTGGCCACCACGGGAGCTCATAAACTCGATCTCATCGACGATGACCTCAAGCTTGCTCCTGCGCTGACCGTCGCGCTCCCAAGAGCTGTAGCGCAGCTTGCCCTCGATCGCGACCTTGTTTCCCTTTGCCAGGAAACGGCTCACGGCCTCGGCGCGGGTGCCGAACATGGTGCAGTCGACAAAGTTGGGATAGTCCTCCCACTCGCCAGTCTGCGCGTTGCGGCGACGATCGTTCACGGCGACGCCAAAGGACAGAACCTGGGTTCCGCCGGCGGTGGCGCGCAGCTCGGGATCGCGGGTGAGATTACCGGTGATGTTCACTCGATTGATGCTCATAACTCACTACTTCCTCTTGGGGCACAAGCCCAGTCCAAAACGACAGTCTTACTCCTGGTCGTCGCGACGGACGATCATGTGGCGGACCACAGCGTCGGTGATGCGCAGGACGCGATCAAGCTCGGCGATCTGGGTAGGATCTGCGTGGAAGTTGATGAGGGTGTAGTCACCATCGGTGAGGTCGTTGATCTCGTAGGCGAGCTTGCGCTTGCCCCACTCGTCAACGGAGTCGACCTTGCCAGCGCCCTCAGCGATCGTGGTATCGATACGCTTCATAACAGCGAGACGAGTCTCGGGGTCGAGCGACGGGTCAACAAAGAACAGCAGTTCATAAGCCTTCATATTGTCACCTCCTCTGGGCAAATGTGGCTTCAGGTCGTGAAGGTGCGCCTGAAGCAGGAAAAGACTTGGTAATAATATCTTTCAACCTCCCAGGCTGCAAGAATATGCAGCTACAACCTCATGACCTCCACATATGTCCAT
>CATVQO010000074.1 GCA_958346165.1 uncultured Collinsella sp.
TCGCGCAGGGCCGACATCGTAGCCGCATATTGCTGCTGCAACGCATGCATTCCCTCGCGAGCGCCGTCAACGGTATCGGCGCCGCGCAGCGCCTCGGTCACCACGACCGCCGGCTCATACAGGTTATCGAATCCCAGGTTCTGACTCACGCCCTTGAGCGTGTGCGCCGCCATAAACGCACCTTCGGCGTCTCCCGCCGCCATGGGGGCCTCCAGCTTGTCCATGCTCTCGTCATCCAAAAACTTGAGGGCAAAGCGGCTAAGCATCTCCTCGCCCATCAGCCGAGCGCACGCGTCTTCATAATTAGCGCCGATCTTCTCATACGCCTCACGCATGGAAATCATGGATTAAAACTCCTTTGGTCAAACTAAATCGTGGGAAACGCGACGACGTCGGCGGGGCGTGCCAATGTCTCGGCAATACGGTCTTGCACCTCGAGCAGGCAGTCGAGCAACAGCGGGTTAAACTCACCGCACTTACCGTCCAAGATCATCTGGATAGCCTCCTTGTGCGGGATAGCGTCCTTGTACACGCGCACGCTCGTCAGAGCATCGTACACGTCGGCCACCGAGACCACCTGCGCGGCGATGGGGATATCGTCGCCCTTAAGGCCATCGGGATAACCCTTGCCGTCCCAGCGCTCGTGATGCCAACGCGCAATCTGGTACGCATATTCCATAAGCGCATTGCCGACGTGATGGCGGCCCAGCTCAAGCAACATGTCGGCGCCCATCGTGGTATGCGTCTTCATAATCTCGAACTCCTCGGGCGTAAGGCGCCCGGGCTTGTTGAGGATCGCATCGTCAATCGACATCTTGCCGATATCGTGCAGCGCCGAAGCCAGGGCAATCGTAGAGCGTTCCTCATTGTCAAGGGAGATGGTGTCGCTACGCTGAACCAGACAGCCAAGCAGCAGCTCGGTCAGCTTCTCGATGTTCGTAACGTGCCTGCCGCTCTCGCCGTTGCGAAGCTCCATGACGCCGGCCATGATGTCGATGAGCATGCGACTGTTCTTGACGCGCTCGTTGTACTGCTGGGACAGCAAACTCGTCAGGCGGCGCTGTTTGGCGTATAGGCGGATGGTGTTGCTTACACGCCGGCGCACGACACGGGAGTCAAACGGGCGGTTGATATAGTCCGAGGCGCCCAGCTCGTACGCGCGCAGAACCATATCATCGGAATCTTCGCTCGAAATCATGATGAAAGGCAGATTGTCGATACCCGATCGGCGCGACAGATCGGCCAGCACCTCAAAGCCGCTTATGCCCGGCATGACAATATCCAGCAGCACGAGCGACAACTCATCGCCATAGCGGTCGACCATATCGAGCGCCGTACGACCGTTGTCGGCCTCGAGGATGCAATACTCGTCCTTGAGCATCTCGTTGAGAATGGCTCGGTTCATGTCGGAGTCATCGACAATAAGCACCAAAGGCTTTTCGCTTTGGAAGGCTTCGATGGAATCGGCATCGGTCACGACCGTACCGGCTTTTGCCTTAGCGCGGCTCAATAACTGGACAGCGCGGCCAACTCCCTCATCGACCGTCTCGCCATGAATGCGAACGCCACCAACACATGCCGTCAAGCTCACGTACTCATGGCCCGGAACAATCGTGGCATGAACGGCATCGGACACCTGATGCAGGCGACGGGTGAAGTCATCGGAGGGAATATTGGGCATGACGACCACAAACTTGTCGCAGCCATAGCGTACAAGCTCGTCAGTCGAACGAATTCCGCTGCGTATGGCTGTCGCCACAGCACCGAGCGCAAGGTCGCCGGCATGGCGGCCACACGTATCGTTGAAGACCCTAAAATCATCAAGGTCGATCACCGCAACGCCGGTATTCATGCGGGCGCTACGGAGCTTTTCCTCGTAATATCGGCGATTGCGCACACTCGTCAGCACGTCGGTGTAGACGAGGTCCTCTTCTGCAGCCTCTTGCTCATCGATCGGACGCACCATCAGCAGGACGTGAGGCTCGCCCTCGACCTTCAGAGGGCGCAGACGAGCGCGGTACTCAACACCATCGTTGAGCAGTTGCTCCGACACCTCATCGGAATCTGCCAAGGCCTCAAGACTCGACTGACGCAGACAAGGGCAGCGATTGCCGGCGAGCAGACAGTTAGGCTCGCTCTTAATCTGATCGGCCGACAGCAAACGCACCACGGGGTAGGTCTTCGCGACGCGGGCGACCTCGGCGGCAGCCTCCTCGTCGGTTAGATTGACCTCGTGATTATTGAGCATATGGGGCCCTTTCGATAGTTTCGCATAGTAGCGGTGGGTTCCAAATGCTACAAGGGTAACACCTTGCCGATGCAGGTAAGCACGTGAATGCTGTTACGTTTTTATGACCTGGCAAACGGTGGTAATGGAACCGCGGGCGCGTGGTTATTGGCGCATTCGTTAACAATGACGAAACGCCAACAGTCCCCCTCCCCACAGGTCATCGAGCGTGCTAACGCTCCAAGACATCGCGAACGGCGTTTGCCGCCGTAACGGGGCGATCGCGCAAACCGTTATGCGCGCCCGGGATCGTCACAAGAGGGCAATCGAGATATTCGGCAGCCGCTCGCGTACCAGCCTCGCGGGGTGTACCGACCGAAAGCTCGCCCAAAAACACAGCCGACACCGCCTTTGATTCGCGGGCGCGCTCCCAGTCGGGAGCATATGTCATATTTGTTCCGTATTCATTGGCCATAAAGCAACGACCATTGCGCAGGGCATGCTTGGCTTCCGCTTCGGTCGTCCCAGGAGCCTCGGGGTCCAAGTCGCCGAGAGCTCCCAAGAAAAGCCGAAGCGCCCTTGAAACCTTTCCAGCCGCAATCATATCGAGCAAAATCGGAGCCGCGCCCATGCCGACGCCTTCGGCCGACACAGCCGGCTCATGCAGAATCGCACGGGCGACGAGATGGGGTTCGATGCGAAGAAGCTCCAGCGCCACCAACGTACCGGCGCTGTGCGCAAGCACATTTGTCGGAGCGCCAACGTGTTCGATCACGGCCCGCAGGTCGGCGGCCTGAGCGGCAAGATCATAGCTGCCGTCTGCCGCTTCGCTGCTGCCGCCACAGCCGCGGCGGTCGTAGGCAATTACGCGGTAGTTGTGACTGAGCTCACATGCAATGCCGTCGAAAAATGTGCCGTCGACACAAGCGCCGTGCACGCACACCAAGGCAGGAGTATCAGGCGACACATCCGGGCCGGCATATTCGCGACAGGCAATCGTGGTGCCCGCATTCTCGACCGTAAAATCCATGTTGTGCCCCCATCATCAACGCCCATCCAGTTGCGCGTCAGTACGGCTGGATAGACCCGCATTTCTTTACGCCTTGTTAACAGATTAACTTTACCCGACCCGAGGCTTTTCATGACACGGCATAATGAGCGACGTGAAAAAACGAAACTTGTAAAACAAGAGCCCGCACCCTGCTTTGGAGCCGATGCTATGCTTAGGCACAATTGTCTTGAGGAGCATATGCCTATGTCTACGTTTTTGAATGCCAGCCCCATCTTTGGGCCCGTTCGCAGCCGTCGCCTTGGTCTCTCGCTCGGCGTCAACATGATGCCGGCCAGCGGCAAAATCTGCACGTTCGACTGCATTTACTGCGAAAACGGCCTCAACGCCGAGCGCCCCTGTCACGAGCCGTACAACACAGCTGCCGTGGTACTCGACGCGCTCGAGGCAAAGCTGCGCGAGATGGCAACCGAGGGCGAACTTCCCGATGTGATCACCTTCGCAGGCAACGGCGAGCCCACCGCCGCACCGGAGTTTCCGCAGGCCATCGCCGGCGCCGTCGCACTGCGCAACGAGCTTGCCCCAAACTCCAAGATCGCCGTGCTCTCCAACGGCACGCGCGCCGACCGCCCCGAGGTGCACGACGCGCTCATGATGGTCGACGACAACATTCTTAAGCTCGATACCGTCGACCCGGCGTTTATCCAGCTGCTCGACCAGCCCGTTGGCCCCTACGACGTCGAGCACCAGATCGAAACGTTCGCGAGCTTTGACGGTCATGTCATTATCCAGACGATGTTTTTGAGCGGCGAGCACCGGGGCAAGTCCCTCGATAACACCGGCGAGGAGTACGTCGGCCCTTGGCTCGCGGCGCTCGAGCGCATTCGCCCGCAGGAGGCGACCATCTACACGGTGGCGCGCGAGACACCAATCGCCGGCCTTGCCAAAGCGGCGCCCGAGGTGCTCGACACGATCGCCGCACGCGTGCGCGCCCTCGGCATTCCCTGCCAGGTGAGCTACTAGCAAAACCACGCAGCAGCTAGTGCCCGCCATCCCACTCTATCAGTTGCGGTGATATAGTTCCTATTTATGCTGTTAAACCGCTTAAATCGGAACTATATCACCGCAACTTTTATGGACGCGTGGGTGGGCTATACTAGCTGCGGATGAAAGGAAGTTAGCCATGTTTGACAACGGACCTGTGCCCGGCCGCAACGACGCTTGCTGGTGCGGCAGCGGCAAAAAATATAAGAAATGCCATAGCGCCTTTGATGAGCGCCTTGAGCGCCTGTGGGAAGAGGGCTGGGAGGTCCTGCCCCGCACGCTCTACAAGACGCCCGCCGACATCGAGGGCATCAAGCGCTCCGCCGCCATCAACGTGGGCGTGCTCGACTACGTAGGCGAGCACATCGCCGCGGGCATGACCACCAACCAGATTGACCAGATGATCTACGACTACACCGTCGAGCACGGTGGCACGCCGGCCGATCTCAACTACGAGGGCTACCCCAAGAGCGTGTGCACCTCGATCAATGATGTGGTCTGCCACGGTATCCCCTGTGATACGGACGTGCTGCACGAGGGCGACATCATCAACGTCGATTGCTCCACGATCCTGGACGGCTACTTTAGCGACTCGAGCCGCATGTTCTGCATCGGCGAGGTCTCGGCCGAGCGTCAGCGCCTGGTCGACGTCACTCGCGCCAGCGTGGAGGCGGGTCTGGCCGCCGTCAAGCCGTGGCTACCGCTGTCCGTGATGGCCGAGGCCGTGCAAAAGACGGTCGAGGACGCCGGTTATAGCGTGGTGCGCGAGTACGGCGGACACGGCATCGGCAAGGAGTTCCACGAGGACCCGTTTGTGGGCTTTACCACCGAGGCGCCCGATGTGGACACCATCATGGCTCCGGGCATGGTCTTTACCATCGAGCCCATGGTCAACGCCGGAGCGCCCGACATTAAGATTAGCAAGGGCGACGGCTGGTGCGTACGCACCAAGGACGGCAGTGATTCGGCCCAGTGCGAGGTACAGCTCGTGGTGACCGAGGATGGTTACGAACTGCTGAGCTGGTAGCCGTGGATGCGCCGGATGCCGACGGGCACGCCCGTCTTGCATTCGGCGTTTTATTTGAGCGTTTTGCCTGATAAAACTTGCCAAAATTAACCTGTCCCTTTTTGGCAGGTCGAGCGGAGAGGACTGCTTGTGAACATCCTGGTTTTGTTGCCTGTCAACGACCGTCATCGCGCAATTCTTGAGTCGAGCGCTCCGGGCGAGGACTTTATCTACACGAGCTCCGACGCCGCCACGCGCGAGCAGGTCGCCGATGCCGACGTGATCTTGGGCAACATCGACCCTGGCATGCTCACGGCATGCGAACATCTCCAGCTGTTGCAATTGCAGACCGCCGGCTATGACGACTACCTTGCCGCCGGCACCGTGCCGGCCGACGCCAAACTGTCTTGCTCGGTGGGCGCCTACGGCCAGGCCGTAAGCGAGCACATGTTTGCCATGGTCCTTTCCATGATGAAGCGCCTGCCCGGCTATCAGGACTTGCAGCGCGAGCATCGCTGGGAGGATTTGGGCCCGGTTACCTCGCTCAAAAACGCCAACGTGCTGGTGCTGGGCGCGGGCGATATCGGCGGCCACTTTGCCACGCTCTGCCGTGGCATGGGTGCGCACGTCCGCGGCATCAAGCGCCATCCGCTCGTCTACCCCATTGTGTTTGAGGACATGGACGGCATGGATGCCCTGTCTGAGCGCTCGGCGGAGGCAGACGTCGTCGCATCTTTTATGCCGAGCACACCCGAGACCCGCGGCCTGGCGAACGCCGAGTTCTTCGCCGCGATGAAACCGGGCGCCTTCTTTGCCAACGGCGGCCGCGGCGACCTTGTGGTCGCCGACGACTTGGTTGCCGCCCTGGAGTCGGAACATCTCGCCGGCGCCGCGGTCGACGTCACCGACCCCGAACCGTTGCCTGAGACAAGCCCCCTGTGGGATGCGCCTAACATGCTCATCACGCCGCACGTCTCCGGCTGGTTCCACCTGGCAGCCACGCTCAACAATGTGGTCGACATTGCCGCAGAGAATCTGCGTCACCTGCAAGCTGGCGAGACCCTGCGCTGCTGGATCGAACATTAAGAATTACGCCGTTTTACAAACGGCGTAATGAGCCGACGCTGCGAGCCCGCCGTTTGGCCAATCTGCCGTTCAATTTTAAAGGCGCGACCAGAAGGTCAGCGCCTTTTCATTTCACGGCACCTTGGCTCAAACGGCGGGCTCTCGCTGACTTTTATTCGACCTGCGGGATCTGACTAGCGCAGGCTCTGCCTATGAAGTCCTAGCAGTTCCGTCTTGTCGTTGGC
>CATVQO010000075.1 GCA_958346165.1 uncultured Collinsella sp.
ATCTATCAGGCTTTTCGGTCTTCTTGTTGCACAGCTGTGCGCGTATTCGATGTTGTCGGCACTGTGCTTTGCGTGCCCGCTTTACTTGTTCGATTGCAGCGGCTCATCAACGTTATATGGTGCCGTAGCGGCGATAGCGTTCGTGCCGGGCGTGCTTGCGACTCCGGTTGGCGGAATATTGGCGGACCGCGGGAGACACCGCGGGATTCTTGTGGTACTCGGCATTGTTCTGATGACTGCATCACTGTTGTTTATCCCCATGAAGCGTTCGCTGCCTCTTGCCGTTGTCGTGGTAGCAATGCTTTGCGTCCAATATGGCATCCAATCGCTGCTGAAACCGATGCTTCAAATTGAGACGGTGCGCATGACAGGCCCAGAAAAGGTTGAGCGTGCCACTGCGTTGGTCTCGCAGATGACCATGGCGAGCAATATCTTGGGGCCTGTAGTCGGGACGGCAGTCTATGGGTGCTTTGGTATCGATGCCCTATGCGAAACCGCGGCGTTGACGTTTGCGATGTCAGCCCTGCTGTTCGGGGGCGCACTCAAGCGAAATGCCTCATCTGGAATGACAGGGGACAGCACGACTTGCTCGACATGCCGAAGCGATTTCCGGGAGTCGATTCGGTACCTGGCTCAAAACGCATCATTGCTCGTTGTGTTTTTGCTTGCGGCTATTTTGAACCTTGCGTTAGTTGGGTTAACGATTGGTGCTCCCATTGTTGTTTCAAAGCATCTCGGAATACAGTCATCCTTTGTTGGGATTATTGAGGTGGCTATGGGCTTGGGTGGTCTTGTCGGCAGTGGTTTGGTCGGTATTTGGCCGCATCGTTTTTCCTTCAAGGGCATATTTCGATATGTTGCGATGATCTGTTTTGGAGTCGTACCGATTATTGTCACGCTACTGAGCGGTCCTGATGAATTTGCGTTTGCCGCGCTTGCGGCCGGCTCGGCATGGGTCATGGCGTGGGCAAGCATTACATCGGTCGAAATCGTTTCATTCGTTCAGCGGTCAGCACCAAAGGAACTCTGCGGAAAAGTGCTGGCACTCGTTTATATGACGCTTTCCTGTGCAACGCCTATTGGCCAATTGATTTACGGACTCGCATATGATCGATGGACACCGGCGATTGTATTCGCAGGCATGTTAGCGGTGCTGACGTTGACGACGGCGCTGTTTTATCGGCTGAAAAGTCGCTTGTGGCGATTGTCTTAAGGCGCAGGGACACCGTGGATTTGCGGAAGCATTGTCCCGCCGCGCCGGGACGCCATTGTCTGGGCATGCCTCTCCTTCGTCTACAATATCGTGCAGACGAAGGAGAGGCATGCCCATGATCAAGATGTTTGCGAGTGACTTAGACGGAACGCTGCTGAACGCCCTGCACGAGGCAGATGGGACCATCCGCCTCGCCATTCGCGAGCTGACCGAGGCTGGCCTGCATGTGGTTCCCGCGACCGGACGCTCGACGCTGCCGGTCGGCGAGCATGGCTTTACGGGGCTGGCGCTCGATGCTTGCTGCTCTAACGGATCCATCGTGCGCGACAGCCATGGCGAGGTGCTTAAGACCTGGACTATCGACCCACAGATTACCGAGGAGCTGCTCAAGGCATTCCCGGACATTTGCTTTGATTGCTCCACACCCGATGGCATGTTCTCGAGCGGTTCGTTCGAGATGCATCAGGCAGGCTTTAAAAAGGACAGCCCCATCAAGCGCATCGTGATGCGCGGCATGCGTGCACGTGGCGGGTATCACGAGGAGCAGTATTTCGATCAGTCGATCGGCGATATCTTGCGTCACGATGTATGCAAGATCAATTGTCGCGTGACCTCGCCCGAGCTGGAGCGCGACCTTAAGGCGTATTTGGCCGAGCGCTCGGACCGCGTGGTCAACGCGCCGTTCGATCCGGTGATGTTTGAGATCACGGACGTGGCGTGCAACAAGGGCGAGAGTGTGGCTTGGCTGGCGGGCTACTACGGTATTGCCGAGGATGAGGTCGCGGTCTACGGCGACGGCGGCAACGACATCGCCATGCTCAAGCGTTTCCGTCACAGCTATGCCACCAAGAATGGCAGTGACGCGGCCAAGGCCGCCGCGAGCGCGACTATCGGCAGCTGCATGGTCCACGCCGTCCCCAAACACATGCTCGCCACCATGCGCAAGCAAAACCCCCGCACCGTCATCGAATAATGTGACAAAGGGACAGCCCCTTTGTCACAGGTGACGCTGGTCTCTTGAAATACGAACAAACATTCGCATATCTAACTGCGCTTTGATAGAATTGATACTGTTGGCGGCAGTTCCATGTGCCGGGCAACGCCCTCCATCTGATGGGAGGTGATGCCCATGACCGATCTGATTGATTTCGTGAGACTTCTGACCGCTTTGGTCTCGTTCTCCACGGCACTCGTCGGGCTTTCCGAGGCACTCAAGCAACGTTCGAAGCAACGTAAAAGGGGTCGCCGCCGCTAAGGCGTTGACCCCTTAATCCAAGCAACGGCGCTGCCCAGCTTTCCAGAACTTGGGCTGCCGTCGACACTATTCTACCCACGAATGACATTTTGAACAATCGGCAATGCCGCTCCAAAAGCCAGGCACAACTGGCACAACCTAGGCGGTCGCTGAATATGGCAAAGAAACTGTCCCTTTATCACATCCAAAATATTGCCTTTACGTGTTGATGCACACGGTGTGCAATAATACTCGCACTGTGCAATAGCGCACAGGCTGAGTAACAAGGAGGACGCTTGTCCCAGCTCGAGAAATGCGATCGCCGGTCCCTTCGCTCGCAGCGTGCCCTTCGCCAGGCGCTTGCCAGCGAGCTTGCCGAAAGCGGCGACCTTTCGCGCATTAACGTTGCGTCGCTCACCGAGCGCGCCGGCCTTACGCGCCGCACGTTCTATTCGCACTACCGTGATATCCCCGACTTTATCAATCAAATCGAGGACGGCTTGCTGGCCGAGATCCGTGAGCGCATTGAGCTCATCACCGCAGCTCAGCTGCCCGATCTCTATCACAACATCGATGAGCTCGAGCCGGCGCCCGGTTCGGTTGAGCTGCTGCGTTATCTTGCGGCCAACCGCGACTTGATCGGTGCGCTGCTGGGTCCGGGCGGCGACCAGGCCTTCATTAAAAGAATCATCGACACCGCTCGTGAGGCTGTGGTGCCGCGTGCGCAGACGGGCATTTTGGGCCTGGCGCTGGGCACGTTCTTTGACTACTACGTCACCTACGTCGTGGGTGCCGAGGTCGGCATGATTCAGCGCTGGTTTGAGCGTGGGCTCACCGAATCGCCCGAGGCCATGGCGCGCATTATGACGGTGCTCGCTTTTGTGCGCCCTGGTGACCTGTATGGCCAACCCATCGATATCAACGTGCCGGAATACGGCATGAAGCTATTGAACTTGCAGCTCGAGGACGCGGCTGACACCGCCGCAACCGTCGAGTCCAACAACTAAGAGGAGAGACAGATGAGCAAACTCGTCGAGGGCATCAAGGACCGCATGATCGCCGCCGCACGCGAGGCCGCGCCCACCGTGGTGGACGCCGCGCAGAAGGCCGCGACCGCGGCTGCCGAGAAAGTTGTCGAGGCTGTTGCCGATGCCAAGAACGCGGCAGGGGAGACGTCCGTCGCTAGCGAGCCCGCCACCGCCGCTGAGTCCGTAGCCGCCGCCCACGCCCCCGAAGGCGCAATCTTCAACCCCGAGGCCGCCCGCGGCAACCTGCACCTGGGCATCGACGTAGGCTCCACCACCGTCAAGCTTGCCGTGCTCAATGACGACAACCAGATTGTCTACGCCAAGTACCAGCGTCACCACACCGACGTCCGCGCCTGCGCCCGCGACCTGTTCGAGGGTGCTGCGACCGTGCTGCCGACGGCCCAGATGACCTGCGCCATCACCGGCTCGGGCGGCCTGCTGCTATCTCAGTGGCTCGACCTGGAGTTTGTCCAAGAGGTCATTGCCAGCAAGCGCGCTGTCGAGACCCTTATCCCGGCCACCGACGTCGCCATCGAGCTGGGCGGCGAGGACGCCAAGATCATCTACTTTGACAACGGCATCGAGCAGCGCATGAACGGCACCTGCGCCGGCGGCACGGGCGCGTTTATCGATCAGATGGCAACCCTGCTGCATACCGACGCGAGCGGCCTTAACGAACTCGCGGCCAACGCCACCACCATCTATCCCATCGCCAGCCGCTGCGGCGTCTTTGCCAAAACCGACGTCCAGCCGCTGCTCAACGAGGGCGCCCGCCCCGAGGACGTGGCCGCCTCCATCTTCCAGGCCGTCGTGACCCAGACCATCTCGGGCCTGGCGTGCGGCCGTCCCATCCGCGGCAACGTCGCCTTCCTGGGCGGCCCGCTGCAGTACCTCTCCGAGCTGCGCCACCGCTTCTACCTCACGCTCAACCTGGACGAGGAGCACCGTATCGTGCCCCAAAACGCCCACCTGTTTGTAGCGAGCGGCGCCGCCATGGCGCACGAGTCCAATAAGCTCAGCACGTTCCCGCAGCTCATCGAGGCCATCGATGCCCTGGGTGACACACAAGGTGCCGAGGTCGAGCGTCTGGATCCGCTCTTTGCCACCGATGAGGATTTTGCCGAGTTCAAGACCCGCCACGACACCGAGGTCGTCCCCAAGGGCAAGCTCGACGGCTACACCGGCCGCGTGTTCATCGGCATCGACGCCGGCTCCACCACCATGAAGGCCGCGCTCGTGGGCGAGGACGGTCAGCTGCTGCACACCTGGTACGGCAACAACAACGGCGACATCCTAGGCACGGCCAAGGTCATCATGGCCGATTTCTACAACCACATCCCCGCCGGCTGCACCATCGGCCACGTGACCACCACGGGCTACGGCGAGGCACTGCTCATCGAGGCCCTCAAGGCCGACTCCGGCGAGATCGAGACCGTTGCGCACCTGCGCGGCGCCAAGGCGTTCCTGCCCGGCGTCGAGTTCATCCTGGACATCGGCGGCCAGGACATGAAGTGCCTGCGCGTCAAGGACGGCGTTATCGAGCACATCATGCTCAACGAGGCCTGCTCGTCGGGCTGCGGTAGCTTTATCGAGAGTTTCGCCGTCTCTATGAACATGGACGTGCGCGCGTTCGCCGATGCCGCCATCCATGCCAAGGCCCCGGTCGACCTAGGCAGTCGCTGCACGGTCTTTATGAACTCGCGCGTTAAGCAGGCGCAAAAGGAAGGCGCCACGGTGGGCGACATCGCGGCCGGCCTGTCCTATTCCGTCATCAAGAACGCCCTGTTCAAGGTCATTAAGCTGCGCGACCCCAAGGAGATCGGCAGCCAGGTGATCGTCCAGGGAGGCACCTTTATGTCCGACGCCACGCTGCGTGCGTTTGAGCAGCTTACCGGCGTCCACGCCGTGCGCCCCGACATTGCCGGCTGCATGGGCGCCTACGGTGCGGCCCTGCTCGCCCGCGATCGCGCCGGTGCGAACGGTACCTCGACCATCCTTTCGGCCGAGGACATCGCGCACCTCACCGTAACGCAAAAGCATGTCCGCTGCGGTCGCTGCTCCAACAACTGCCAGCTTACCGTTAACGACTTTGGCGGCGGCAGGCGCTTCATTACCGGCAACCGCTGCGAGAAGGGCGCCGGCCACAAAAAGCAAAAGACCGAGGCCCCCAACCTCTTCAAAATGAAAAACGAGCTGCTCTTTAACCGCGAGGTGCTGAGCCCCGACGAGGCCCCGCGCGGCACCGTCGGCATCCCCCGTGCGCTCAACATGTACGAGAACTACCCCTTCTGGCATGCGTTCTTTACGCGCCTGGGCTTTAGCGTGCAGCTGTCCGACCAGTCGAGCAAAAAGACTTACCAGGCGGGCATCGAGTCCATGCCGTCCGAGAGCGTGTGCTACCCGGCCAAGATGAGCCACGGCCACGTGATGAACCTCATCGACCGTGACGTCGACTTTATCTGGATGCCGTGCGTGCGCTGGGAGCGCAAAGAGGATCCGACGGCTGGCAACTGCTACAACTGCCCCATCGTCATGAGCTACCCCACGGCGCTGGCGCTCAATATCGACGAGATTCGCGAGCAGAACATCGAGTTCCTGTACCCGTTTGTGCCCTATCACGACAAGACCGAGCTCAAGCGCCGCTTGTACCAGGTGCTCGCCGTCGACCGCGTGGCCGATGCTGAGGCCGGTCGCGGTCGCGTGCGCGGTCCTAAAATCACGCGCTCCGAGGTCGATGCCGCCGTCAACGCTGCCTTTGAGGCCGATGCGCGTTTCCACGAGGACATCCAGACCATGGGCGAGGAGGCTCTTAAGTGGGTCGAGGACCACGGCGGCCACGGCATTGTGCTCGCCGGCCGTCCTTACCACAATGACCCCGAGATCAACCACGCCCTGCCTGAGCTTATCTCGAGCTTTGGCTTTGCGGTCTTTACCGAGGATTCGCTTGCGCACCTGGTGAAGCCCGAGCGTCCGATTCGCGTCGTCGACCAGTGGATGTACCACAGCCGCCTGTACGCCGTCGCCCGTTTTGTGACGATGCGCAACGACCTGGACCTGATCCAGCTCAACTCCTTCGGCTGCGGCTTGGACGCCCTGACCACCGACCAGGTGCAGGAGAT
>CATVQO010000076.1 GCA_958346165.1 uncultured Collinsella sp.
TTGCCCTCTTTCTGCTTCTCGAGCAGCTTGCGCTTTCGCGAGATATCGCCGCCATAACACTTGGCCAGCACGTCCTTGCGGCGCGCTTTGACGGTAGAGCGGGCAATGATCTTGTTGCCGATGGCGCCCTGGATAGGCACCTCGAACAGCTGGCGCGGAATGATTTCCTTGAGCTTGTCGCACAGACCGCGGGCCAGGCCATAAGCCTTATCCTTGTGCACGATAAACGACAGCGCGTCCACCTCGTCGCCCGAAAGCAGGATGTCGAGCTTGACGAGCTCGGAGGGGCGATATTCGTTGAACTCGTAGTCGAGCGAGGCGTAACCCTTGGTGCGGCTCTTGAGCTGGTCAAAAAAGTCCAGAATGAGCTCGGCAAGCGGCATGTCGAAACGCATCTCGACCGATTTGCTCGTGAGATGGATCATGTCGGTTGTAATGCCGCGATGCTCGATAGCGAGCTCCATGACGGCACCCGTATACTCGGGCGGACAGATAATCTTGGCCTTGAGGTAGGGCTCCTCGATGCGCTCGATGCGCGTAGCCTCGGGCAGATCCTGCGGGCTGCGAACATCAATCATCTCGCCGTCGGTCTTGTAGACGTGATAGTCCACCGAAGGGCTCGTGGCAATCAGGTCCAGGTTGAACTCGCGCTCCAGGCGCTCCTTGACGACCTCCATATGCAGCAGGCCCAAGAAGCCAACGCGGAAACCAAAGCCGAGCGCCACCGAAGTCTCGGGCTCCCACACCAACGACGGGTCGTTGACATGCAGCTTATCGAGCGCGTCACGCAGGTTCTCGTAGTCCTTGTTATCGATCGGGAACAGGCCCGTATAGACCATGGGCTTAGCCTCGCGGTAACCGGGAAGCGGCTCGGGGCAGGGGTTCGACGCCCAGGTAAGGGTGTCGCCCACGCGAACGGCCTCGGGGTCCTTCAGGCCCGTGACCACGTATCCGACCTCGCCGACCGTCAGCGCGTCGACCGGCGTCTCGGCGGGACGCTTGACGCCCACGCCATCGACCAAAAAGTCGCCCTTTGCCTGCATCATGCGCAAGGTATCGCCCTTTTTGATGGAGCCGTCAAAGATGCGCACCGTGGCGACGACGCCACGATACTCGTCGAAGTATGAATCCAGAATGAGTGCCTTGAGCGGCGCATTCGCATCGCCCTTGGGCGGAGAGATCAGAAAGACAATGGACTCCAGCAGATCGTGGATGCCCTCGCCGGTCTTGCCCGAGACACACACGGCATCATCGGCAGGGATCGCCAGGTCATCCTCGATCTCGGTCTTAACCTCGTCGGGATGAGCCGAGGGCAGGTCGATCTTGTTGATGGCCGGCACAATGTCCAGATTGGCGTTCATGGCAAGCGTCGCGTTGGAGACGGTCTGTGCCTCGACGCCCTGTGTGGCGTCGACAACGAGCACCGCGCCCTCACAGGCTGCCAGCGAGCGCGAGACCTCATAGGTAAAGTCCACGTGGCCCGGCGTATCGATCAGATTGAACTGATACGTCTCGCCATCGTCGGCGTCATAGGACACGCGGACGGCATTGGACTTGATCGTGATGCCGCGCTCGCGCTCGATATCCATGGTGTCGAGCAGCTGCGACTCCATGTCGCGCTCGTCGACGGTATGGGTGAGCTCGAGAATGCGGTCACTGATCGTGGACTTGCCATGGTCGATGTGCGCAACAATCGAGAAGTTGCGGATGTGGGAAATGTCAATTGAAGTATTCATGCGGACTATCTTACCCGAGCGGTACAAAAAATGGAGCCTGTTCCATAAAACAGGCTCCATTTATGCGCGTAATCTGTGTGGTGTGAAATTTACAACTTAAGCGTTGATGCTGTTCACGAGCTTGGCAAGACCGGACTTGCGGTTGGAAGCCTGGTTCTTGTGGATAACATGCTTGGCGGCAGCCATGTCGAGACGCTTGGTGACGGTCTTGAGGGCAGCCTGGGCCTTCTCGGCGTCGCCCTCGGCGACGGCGGACTGGACGTGCTTGGTCAGCGTCTTGAGCTCGGACTTGACAGCCTTGTTACGCATGCGAGCTGCCTCATTGGTGCGGATACGCTTCTTCTGAGACTTGATGTTTGCCACTTCTGGAGTTCCTTTCGAGTTCCTTGCAAAAAATGTATGACACCTCTGAGACACGGTGAGGTCATGCAAGCGCCTACTATAGCACGCTCCCCCTCAAAGGGATAGAACGAATTTGTCAAATAGGCAGGTATCATCACGATTTTCTCAAGATGTTCGTAATCCAGAGCAAAAGCGCGGCCTCAGAATCGGCCGAACCCTTGAGCGCGAGCTCTACATCGACCGCCCCCTCGAGCGCCGCGACGAGCTCTGCCATCGAAAAGCGACGTGCCCAGGTCAAGTGATTCTTGACCTGCCAGGACTGGAGCTTGAGCGTTGCGGCCAGCTCACGACCCTGTCCGCGCGCATCGAGCGCCTTGGCGACGATAAGCTCGCGGATGCGGCCGCACAGCAACGTGTAAGTCCACACGTAGCTCTTGGCGGGCAATAGATTGAAAAGCTCGAGCGAGCGTCGCATGTCACGTGCCGAAACCGCATTGAGAAAGTCCCAGGGTTGGACCTCTGCCGTACGTACAATCCAGCGCTCAACGTCGGCAAGCTCAATCTGGGGCGCCTCGACCATCTGGGCAAGCTTAGCCAAGTCGTTATCGAGCATGCGGGTGTTCTCGCCCGAGCGCGAAACGAGCTCTTCGGCGGCCGCCGTCGAGATCGACTTGCCGTGCTGCGTCGCCATCTGCTGCACGCGGCGCGGTAGCTCCCAGCGCTTGGTACCGGAGCAATCGATCACCGCCTTCTTGTCGATCTTGGCGATCGCCTTATACAGGCGCGTGTTCTTGGCAAGCGAGTCGGCGATGATGAGACAAACCGTCGTGGGGCTGGGACTCGCCAGATAGTCGACAAGCGGCTCGGAGATCGCTTTGGCGAGTTTTGAGCAGCCGTCAAGGATTACCAGGCGAAACTCGCTGCCCATGGGAAAGGTGTTGAGCGATCCGATAATCGACTCGATATCGGGGTCTTTGGTCATATCGCGCTCGTCGAGGTTGAACTCGACCATACCCGACTTTTCCAGACGCGCTTTCATACGCGAGACGGCGTGATCGCGCTTGACGCCGTCGGTACCGACGATCAGATATGCCGGCAACAGACTGGTTTCGGACATTGCGCTCCCCTCCCGCAGGCCTTCGTATTCGTTCCGTGCCATTCTAGCCCAGGGGCCCACCACACGCCAACGACGTCGTCACGGTCGCTGGCATCGCATCGCAAAGCCATTCGCAGTTGGCGTGACGGTAATGTCGCCGTGTTCGATAGTGCACGCGAACACACCGCCCGCTTCCTTAACGGCATCGATGCAGGCATCGGACGGATGGCCGTATCGATTCCCCTCGCCCGCACTCGCAAGGGAAAGCTCAGGCTTCAAGACGTCCAGCAACTCACCATCGACTGAAACCTTAGAGCCGTGATGCCCAAGTTTAAGTACATCGATTTCCCCCACCTCCTGCACGAATTCCCGTTCTTGGTCGAGCTCGGCATCACCGGTGAGGAGCATACGCAGGCCCCTGCCTTCCTGAACATAGGAGAGCAGCAGGACAAGCGAGTCCTCATTTCCCTCGCCATCCACGGACTCGAATGGCCACATCACGCGGGCGCAAAATGAGCCGATATCGACCGTATCCCCACGGCGCACCTGCCGATACTCAACGCCAGGTCGGTTCAATACCTCGGCAGGAGCATCCTCCAGCGCATCCGCCGCCACGGCAATCGTTCCAACCGAAAACTGTTCGAGCACGGCAGGCAGACCACCCCAGTGGTCCTCATCCCAATGCGTCACAAAGACGGCATCGATATGGTGCACGTTATTGCGAACCAACGCCGCCACCATGCGCTCGTCGAGCCCGCAGTCGACGAGTGCTACTGCGCCGCCCTGGCGGATAAGAATCGCATCGGCCTGGCCCACATCGAGCACCGTCACCGAAGGCGGAGCGAATCGATCCCAGTAGACGTACGGAATCGCAGCCAGGAGTACCAAGCATGCAAGCCCCACCGCCATAGGACGTGCACGGGGACGCGGCCACCAGACCAGCAGAACCGCCAGCAAACACGGCACTAGGTAAATCCACATGCTATCGGGCGGCAAACTCACGGATGCACCCGGCACGGCGGCAAACAGCTGCTCGAAGAACAGTGCGCAACGGGCGGCAATCATGGGCACAATGAGCGCCCAAGTCCGCAAAGGTGCCACGAGCGAAAAGGGAACCAGCACAATCGACACAGCAAGCAGTACGCTCACCACCGGACCGATGACCGCATTTGCCAGCGGAGCAATGAGCGATAACGTACCAAAGGCGGGAATGGTAATGGGAAGTGTCGCCAATTGCGAGCACAGCGTGGCGGAAAGCATGCTGGCGACGCCCGATGGCACACCCAGCTCACCCAAAGCGTAGGTCGCATAGGGGCAAAAGCACAGAATGGCTAAGACGCTGGCACATGAAAGCTGAAAGCCCATCTCGAACAGCACCGTCGGCCGCAGTAGCACAAAGATGGACATGGTTACGAAGAGTGCCGATTCGCCGTGCCGGCGACGCCCCGCGCCGTTTACGACAAGCGTCGCGAACACCATGCAGCACGCGCGCACGGCCGAAGGAGACGCGCCCGTAAAGGCAGCGTAGCCAACAAGCGATATCGCCAATATCGCCCGCTGAAGACCACGTGAGCACCGAGTCTTTTGCAATGCGCCCTCGATTACAAACCCCACGATAGCCAAATGGCTGCCCGAGACGGCGATAAGATGCGCCGTCCCCGTCACCGAAAACCAATCGCCCGCCGGCTGCGCGCGCAGCTCGGCCGAACGACCGCAGGCGACACCGGCTATGAGCGCACGCGCCGGGTCGGTCGCAGGCGCAATGGACGCAAGCAGCCCATTTCGCAGCCGAAGCAGCGGCCCCGGAGAGCCCTCATCGACCGGCACAATCCGAACGGCTTGAACCTTGCGTACCTCGCCTCGGAGCGCGCGCGATCGTCCAAACGCATCGTTCTCAAAACGTGAAACGCGACCGATAACACGCACGTGCGCCCCGACCTTGAGCTCGCGGTCACACGATAGGCGAACCGCTGCCAAGTTCTTACCGTCCGCGCGTGCCTCGCAGGTATAGGAATACACGTCGTCGTTTATGGATGGATCACCCTGCACGACAAACTCGAGGCTGCTTGCCGCTCGACCGTCGAGCGCCTTCGAGGCGCCTAGCGTGCCCACAGCCCACCACGCCGAGACGACCGCTCCCGCCACGAGACCGACGGACGCGGCATACAGCCACCGCTTCAAAGGGGCAAGCCGCGCACAAGATTGAGCCAGCACAACGAAGACCGCCGCCGCAACGGGAATGGCCCATAGCGGCCCGACCGCCGGCACCCGCTCCCTCAGCAGCGCATCAGCGGCCACGTTAAGCACCAAAGCGCAGCTCACGCACATGCCGGCACACAGGGCCATCGTCCACGGCATCAAGGGCCGCGGAGGCATCACATGCTCGCGCTCGGTCGCACTCATACGCAGATGCAATCTTTGATTTTGGCAAGCTTCTTCTCGCCGATTCCCGACACACGCATCAGATCGTCAACCGAGGCAAAAGCACCGTTCTTTGTACGCTCATCGATAATCGACTGTGCCATGGAGGGACCGATGCCCGAGAGCGTCTGCAGCTCTGCCGTGCTTGCCGTATTGATGTTGACTAGGCCCGTTGCGCCACTCACGCCCAATGATGCGGAAGCCCCACCATCAACACCGGCTTCCGCAATGGACGCCTGCTGCTCCCCTACCGTTGGAACGTGGATTTTTTGTCCATCAGTGACCTTAGATGCCCGATTGAGCCCCGTAACGTCTGCCTCGGGCGCCAGCCCGCCGGCGGCATCAATCGCCTGAGCCACCCGCGCGCCGTCCTTGAGGCGATATACACCGGGCGACACAACGGCGCCATCGACATCGACATAGACCTCTGCCGTGGCAGAAGCCTTAGTCGAAGAACCTTCGGATGTCTTTCCGCTCGAGGCATCACCGGATCCCGGCTCCATCAACGAGCCCGTACCGTCAGTGCGCTCAAACGACACACCGCCGGCACCGCCGCCAAGGTTCGCCATCGCCAAGCCGCTCGCCATCGCAATGACGACCAGTATCGCCATCACCACTGCCTTATGACCGAGCAGCTTGTCCGCCAAGCGGTCCATCCGTTTGACCCGTTCGTGTTGTTCGCGCTGCGCCATAGCAAAACCTCCCAACACCATCGTGTCAGGAAAGGAGCCCTGCAACAGCCACGCTCCAAAACCGGTTTTAGCGGTCAAACCAAAAACCGACCAAAACCTTGCACAAATCTGTCCATTTATTCAGGCACACGTCAGCAAATGAACACTTAGCCGCAAAATGCCCAGATAGCAAAAGACCGACGATGCAGGCGCATCGTCGGTCTATGCACAAAATTACTCGTGATCTTGGTAAATCTCACGCGGAGCAAGCTCCGAATGTTTGCGTTTTAAGGTCTTAGGGGCCTTATACG
>CATVQO010000077.1 GCA_958346165.1 uncultured Collinsella sp.
CGCAACCCGTGTCCTCGGCGGCCCCTGCATCCTCGAGCGCCAGCGCTCCGCAGCAGCAAGCGACGCCGGTGATGGCACCGACCCCGTCGGCGCCTAAGCCCGCCACGCCCAAACCGGCCGCTCCGGCTCCCGCGCCCAAGCCCGCTGCCGCGCCTGCGCCCAAGTCATCCGACCTGGCTAAGGCCCCCTGGCTGCGCTCCGACAACCCTGCCGGCGCTCCCGCTACGGGCAAGCTCCCGACCGAGCCCGCGCCCCGTGCGCCCGAGCGCTCTGCCGCCCCCAAATCTCAGCCTGCCGCGTCGTCTGCGCCGTGGGAATCCGAGCAGGTTCCCTACGACGATGCCATGGTCGGCGGTTTTGCTGCCGATGCCGGCGGGGACGATCTGCCGCCGTTCGACGTGCCGGGTGCGGCGTCCGCGCCCAAGCCCGCTGCAGCTGCCCCCAAAGAGGAGGACGCCCCCGCTGCCCCTTGGGAGTCCAACCCAGGCGCGGGCAGCCCCTTCGGCCACCAGGGCGCAGCCCCGAGCATCCCGCAGACCGAGGACGAGGCCAAAGACCTCATCCGCAGCGTCTTCGGTCAGGCCACCATCTTCAAGCCGGTGGAGTAGCTGTACGGGCGGGTATACTGCTCAAGAAGAGATCTCTTTGCCCGGGCGCATCTGTATTTCGGACATGTGTAGTGTGGTGCCGCGTATGTCGCATTTGAGCAGACAGGTGCGTGACGGTCGGCCTAGGATGCTGAGGTCGATACGATACGTCGCATGGCTGTCCGTGTACTCGACTTGCTCGGCGTTGAGGGTTGCTCCGATTGTCAAAAAAGCGCCTGGTTCGGCATCGACAATCTTGGAGTCCTTTATCTTGACCTTGAACTCTTGGTAGAGGGACGGGCTGTTGTAGTAAATGGTTCGAGTTCCGTCGGTGCACTCATCGGTCGCTTCCCATTTGACGATGGGCTGGTCCGAGCTGGCTGTCAGCAGTTCTGCTCCAAAGGCTATGGCATGGGTGATGACAACCAGCAATGCCCAGCCGACAAAGAGATAGAGAACCAAATATGCAACGGGGTGTTTTGAGCGGATGTTTTGGAGCACGTCGGGGGCATTCATGGGGCACCTCCAAATTGCTGTCTATGGCAATCAAATTATACCTCGCCGTCATGAGCGCCGCCTCGAGTAGTGGCTCGGCATTTAGCCATTTAGTGGTACGCATTAAATGTCGGATTCCGGCTCTACAAGATTTAGCTTTCAATCTTATGCAGATGCGAATTATGCAACTTTGCATAATCATTGGGTGCGGTCTGCACTCAGGACATGTATATCGACTGAGGTAGCGTGTCCGCCCCGCTCGCTGGCCGCGCGCCGTGGTACGATTTTTGAGTTTGAAAGTCCCGCCGCGTCCCGGCTGCCCTTGCAGCTCGTTGCGTGGCCGCACGTAAAGGAGCCATTATGGCCGGTATGAACATGCAGCAGATGATGAAGCAGGCCCGCAAGATGCAGGAGCAGCTTGCCGCCGCGCAGGAGAACCTCAAGTCCCAGACCGTCGACGCCTCTGCCGGCGGCGGTATGGTCAAGGTGACCGTTAACGGCGAGATGGAGCTCGTCAACCTCACCATCGATCCCGATGCCCTCGATCCCGAGGATGTCGATATGCTGCAGGACATGATCATGGCTGCTGTCAACGAGGCCGTCCGCGGCGTCAACGAACTCGCCAACAAGCAGATGGGCGCCATCACCGGCGGCCTCAACATCCCGGGCATGCCGTTCTAAGACATGCATATATATGAGCGCGAATCACAGTCTGCAAAAACTGCTCGATGAGCTGGGTCGTCTGCCGGGCATTGGTCCCAAGTCGGCCCAGCGCATCGCCTATTACCTGCTCGAGGCCGATGCCGAGGAGGCCCGCCGCCTGGCCGAGGCCATCCTGGAGGTCAAGCAAGAGGTCCACTTTTGCAGCCGTTGCTTTAACTACGCCACGGCCGACGAGTGTTCCATCTGCCAGGACCCGATGCGCGATACCACTCGCATTTGCGTGGTGGGCGAGCCGCGCGACGTTCAGGCAATCGAGCGCACGGGCAGCTACCATGGCCTCTACCATGTGCTGGGCGGCGTGATCAGCCCCATGGACAAGATCGGCCCCGAGCAGCTGCATATCCGCGAGCTGCTGGCGCGTCTGGGCCACGAGGACATCCACGAGGTCATTATCGCCACCAACCCCAACATTGAGGGCGAGACCACGGCGAGCTACCTTGCTCGCACCATCAAACCATTGGGCGTTGAGGTATCGCGTCTTGCGAGCGGCCTTCCCGTGGGCGGCGACTTGGAGTATGCCGACGAGCTTACGCTTGGCCGCGCTATCGAGGCCCGCCGCGCTATTTAGGCGGCGTCAGCTCCGCGGCATGTCCCGTCGGCCTGCCGCACGGGGCGCTCATAATTGGGCACGCGTTCATTCATTTGTTGTGCAACAAACCTGCTTTTCATCCGCTTATCGCGTGGATGGGTCCGCTCGCACCTCGTATTTGCCCATTCGTTGCGCAACCTTTTGGGTTCGCTGATACACTCAGATGTGAATATGAAAGAATGCGCCGCTTTTAAGCGGCGTGTTTTTGTTGGAGGAGAACGCATGCGGCCCGGGGGCACTCAGACAAAGCATGGCGCCGCGGTGCGCATGCGACGCCGGCTGGGCCTGGCGCCTTGGGCGTGTGTGCTGCTGTCTTGCTCGCTCGTGCTGGTCATAGCCGGTGTTTCGGCTTATGGCATGACGGTGCCATCCATGGTGCAGGCGCATGCTGCGCGTGAGCTGCATATTGGGCGCAAGGCCAAAAGCGACTTGGGAACGACAACCGGATATACGTGGGCGAGCGTGGTCTCGCACGTTGTGTTCGGTGGAGACGATGCGGACGGTCCCGAAACAGCGGACAACGAGGTTACGCTGGCAAACGGCAAGACCATCGTGCTCACCAACACCAAGATCATCACGAAGCTTTCCAACAACAGTGTGGCTTCTGTCGTTAACAAGGCGGAGCAGCAGAAGGGGCAGGACGCCCAACAGACAGGCAAGCCCGGCGGTTCGGGTTCGTCTGGCTCCAGCTCCGATTCGTCGGGCGGCGGTTCCGGTTCGGGCTCCGCCTCTGGCGGTGGATCTTCGAGTGATGGCTCGACGGACGGCGGTGCCGGCGGGGACGCGGGCTCTGGTGGCCTCTCGGCTGCCGAGGAGGAGAGTATTCACAGCTGGCTCGTGACCAAATACAACATGCTCGATGGCTATGTCGCCCGCGCCAACAGCGTGGTTTCGACCTATAACGCTACGGGCGATACCGGACCGTGCGACACCCTGGCGAATGACATGTTTGTTATCCGTGCCGAGTTCGGTCGACAAAGGTTCTCGACCAAATCTAAGTGGTATCGGCAGTACGCCAATCTGTGGGGCTGCTACACCAACCTGTGCCAATGGGTGGGACATTACGGCGATGACGACGTCGCGCTCAACAACTTCAACACCAATGTGGCGGCGATCGCCCTATGACGAACGACCTCGCTTCTACGGCAGCCCAGTCGCTCAACCGTGATCCCATGGTGGGCCTGCGCCTGGCGCGCGTCGACGGGTTTGAGCCGGCCGTCGCCCTGGGCACGGACGAGCTTCCCGCCTACCTGCGCCGTTTTACGATGCTGTTTGCCGATGATGCCACCATGCGCCGCGGCGGTATCGGTCGTGTGACGCGTGCCGTCAACGCGCAGGGCGAGGCCGTGGCGCTTAAGCAGCTCATCTTGCCAACGCGCGACGAATTTGATGACGATGTCGCCCACGAGGCACTGGTCACCAAGTTCAAGGCGGCGTTTCGCGAGGAATATGAATGCCATCGTGCCCTTTCGGGCCTTAAGGGCTTTCCCCGCTTATACGGGTGGGGCGAGGTCGACGGCGTGCCCGCGATTGTCATGGAGTGGGTCGAGGGCGAGACGCTCGCTCGCCTGCGCCCGCGCCTTGCCGTGGACGACGCCGGGCGCCTGTCGCCGCTCGTGGCGGCGCGCCTGGGTCGCGACCTGTTCGATCTGCTCTGCCGCATGAGCTTGGTGGGTGAGGGGTTCGTCCATCGTGATATCTCGCCCGCTAATATTATGGTGCGCACGGCGCGCCTGCCGCTCGACCGACAGCTTGCCGAAGGCACCTTCGACCTGTGCTTGATCGACTTTGGCTCGTCGCTGGCGCTCGAGCCCGCCTCTGCGGTGGCCGGCACCGGCGGCAAGGCGTCGTTTACCGAGCGCTATGCCACGTTGCGCCGCGCGACGGTGGCCTACGCCCCGCCCGAGATGCTCACCGACGATATCCCCGACCTGCGCATGCTTCGCATGTCGCCGGCGATCGATGTCTATGCAGCGGCGAGTACGGTCTACGAGCTTATTGCCGGTGTCGCGCCGTACGAAGTAGCGCCGGGTGCGTCAGGTACTTCGGGCTCGCGCAAAAAGACGCGCGATATCGCCAGCCCCTATCGCCTCAAGATGGATACGCTGCCCGATTATCCCGTCGGCGCCCACGCGCCCGGCTGCGACTTGACGCAACTGCTGCGACGCGAGCCCGATGTGGCACTTGCCGCGGCCGAACAGGCTCAGCAGCTGGGGCTCGATCCAAATTCCGAGGATCTGCGCGATGCGCTGGCGTTTGTCGACGCTCAGCTGTTCGATGTGGTGATGGCCTGCCTGTCCTGCCATCAGGAAGATCGTCCCGAGCCGGCTGCGGTGGAGGCGGCGCTCTCGGCATTTTGCGACCACTATGCGCAAAATGTCGCGCGCTCGCTTCGCGCCGAGCCGCTCATGCCGTGCCCGATGGAGGTATCGGGGCACACGGCCCGGCGTGCGGCGATGGCCGGTGCGACGGCGGTATGCGGCGTGCTTTGGGCTGTGGTCGTGGTATCAGCGGCACTGTTGGCGTCGGGTGCCCATGTGACGCTCGTCGTGGGGGCGCTTATGTGGTCCGGGAAGCTGCCGGCCATTATCGCCGCGCTGGCGTTGGCGCTGCCGGGCATGGCGGGCATCGCCGCCGGGGCCTTGGCGCGCGACCGCCGTGCGGGATTCCTGCAGGGCGTGTTGGTCCTTTCCGCCTGCGAGGTTCCGGCTCTGGCCGCACTTGCATGTGCCGTGTTTTCCCAGCATGCCGTGGCGGGTGGCCTGGTGGCCGCCATAATTGCAACCTATGCGCTCACGTGGTTTTTGCTGGCGATGGGGTTTGCCTTCGAGCTTCCCGTCGTGTCAGCACGACGTGCAAAAATTCCCATGGCGACGCCGCTTGCCGGCGGAGCCGCGGCTGCCCGTGCCTTTGGCGGGCCGGCCAAAGCATCCGACACTATCTCTGCGACCAAGGAGGGCTAAGCCATGGCTTCTCAAGCTGAGCTCACCCCGTGCGGGGCAATGTTTGACATCTTTAAGCGCGCAGCGCACCTGAGCCATATCGAACTGTGCAGCCTGGTACTCTCGAGCCGCCCGCTCGCCGACGGCCGTAGTCCGCAGAGCCGTGCCGCCGATCGCTCCTGGGTTTCGCGCTTTATCGTGCGCGCGCCAGTCGGCACGCTGCAGGAACGTTATTTTGCCGATTACGGCACCTCGGCCGCGCGCATTATGTCGCAGCTGGCCCTGCGCCGTCGCAATCCCATGGACGCCGCGGCCGTGACCAATATGGTGTGCGGCCCCGCTGGCGAGCCCATGGTGCGGGCGCTCGAGGAATGCCACCAGGACACGAATCTCTATCGCAATGCGCTCGAGCGCCTGTCGCAGGCGGCTGAGCTCATGCCCGCCGAGCGCGCCGAGGCCATCCTGGTGCTGTTTGTCGCCGTGGGTTGCTCGGCAGATGTCCGCTCGTCGGTGACCTATGCCATCGACTACGCTCATGCGACCTGCGGCGGCGCCACGTCGACGCCGCGCTCGCTGAGCGCATCTTCGGTTACGGGCGAGCACGAGGTCGCGCCGGCGCATCCGCTGGGATTGCTGCGCGTGCAAAACGGCTACGTGGTGAGCGCCCCGCGCTGGATTCAGCCGAGTGAGGAAGGCGTCGAGATCGGCGCGCTGGCAACGGGGGAGGGCGACATCACCGACGTCGGCGACGACGTATCGGCCCGCCATGCCCATATCTGGTGCGACGATTCTGGCACATGGTTTGTCGAGGACCTGGCGTCTACGAACGGCACCGTGGTGGTAAACGGGGCCACGAGTGTGTGTATTCAAGTAGAGCCTGGCCGCTCCGCCCAGCTCAACCCCGGCGACGAGCTCAAACTCGGTGAATCCACCACCTACGCTATCCTCCTCGGCGCCCTCTAACTCATCCCCTCAATGAGTTGCGGTGAAATAGGGACTGATTAAGGCCGTTAACAGCAAAAACACTCCCTATTTCACCGCAACTGCTGTGGGGTTCCAGGGGACTGTGCCCGTCGGTGCCGGGCGCACAATAGTCACCCGAGGTAAACCTTTACCGGCCACCTATATTTGCCGAAATTACACTTGACGGCGGGGTACAATAAACCCGCATGCGGA
>CATVQO010000078.1 GCA_958346165.1 uncultured Collinsella sp.
ACCATCTCGGGCGTCACCTCAAACGGCATGTTGCACATGGTGTCATCGGGCGCGCAGGCGGCCTCGGCAACAATCATGGCCTGCTCGCGCGTAAGCTCGGCAACACCAAGTTCCTTCATCGTGACCGGCAGGCCCAGCTCAATGCAGAAGCCCAAGACTTCCTCGAGTTTCTCAGTCGGAGCATCCTCGAGTACCAGCTGGACGATGGTGCCAAAGGCGACCTTCTCGCCGTGATACATGCCATGGCACT
This sequence comes from uncultured Collinsella sp., assembly GCA_958346165.1. The sequence continues at coordinate 251 of CATVQO010000078.1, forward strand.
CGGGCAGCATCGTCAGGCCATTGTGGATGGCGTGAGCAGCAGCAAGGCCCGAGCTCTCAAAGCCAATGCCCGAAAGCAGCGTATTGGCCTCAATGATGTGCTCGACGGCAGGCGTGAGCGCGCCCTTCTCCAGCGCGACCTTGGCCTTGACGCCATCGGCCATAAGCGTCTCGTAGCAGAGCTTGGCGAGCGCCAGACCGGCCATTCCGCCCTTGCCGCCGGCGCAGGTGCCGCCGTCGGCATCGTGCGTCGCCTGAGCCTCGAAATAGGTTGCGAGCGCATCGCCCATACCGGAAACCGTCAGGCGCACCGGGCTCGCCGCGATAACCGTCGTATCCATAAGGACGATATTGGGGTTTGCCTTAAGGAAGAGGTATTTGTCGAACTGGCCGTCATCGGTATAGAGCACCGAAAGCGCCGAACACGGGGCATCGGTCGAAGCAATGGTGGGGCAAATGATAACCGGGGACTCCAGGTAATAGGCGACGGCCTTCGCGGTGTCGAGGATCTTGCCGCCACCGACGCCGACGATGATGTCGCAACCGTTGTCGCGAGCGAGCGCAACCAGGCGATCGACCTCGCCCTTGGAGCACTCGCCGTTAAAGTCCTCAAACAGCAGCTCGGCCTTAGCCTCGGTAAAACCGCCCTCGATCTTGGCACCGACGCGCTTCTTGCCCGAAGGCGTCACGATGACGAGGGCCTTAGCGCCGAGCGGCTCAACGTAAGAGCCGAGCTTGGCGAGCTCGTCCGGACCCTGGATGTACTTGCTGGGGCTATTGAAAATTGCAGCCATAACTATCCCATTCTCTAAAAGAAAAAAGAAAGGGGCTCCGTACAGATACGTGCGGAGCCCCTCGTTACGATAACAAGAGTCGATTAGAAATCGATGTCGGTGTCGTAGTAGCAGGCCTTGAGGATCTTCTCGAAGTCGGCAGCCTTGGTCTCACGCGGGTTCTCGGGCGTGCAAGCGTCCTGCTCGGCGTTCGCGGCGATCTCGGGCAGCTTGGCGAGGAACTCCTCCTCGGAAACCATCTGCGGGTTCTCGGCGTCGACCTTCACGCCACCATTCGCGTAATCCTTGATGGACTGCGGAATGTTGAGCTGGTCGTTGAGGTCGCGAATCTTCTGGACGAGTGCAGCGATGAGCTCCTCGTTGGTCTCGCCGGGAAGGTGCAGGATCTCCTTGGCCACGTAAGCGTAACGCTCGGCAGCACGGGGATCCTTGGAGTTCCACTGGATGACCTTGCCCAGGTACATGGCGTTAGCAGCACCGTGGATGATGTGGCCGTTCTCGAAGGCAGCACCGGTCTTGTGAGCCATGGAGTGAACGATGCCGAGCAGGCCCGAGGAGAAGGCGATACCGGCGATGCACTGAGCCTCGTGCATGTGCTGACGGGCCTCATGGTCGCCAGCATAGGACTTGGGCAGCCACTCGACGATCTCGCGGATGCCGTGCAGAGCGTTGGCATCGGTGAACATAGAGGCGCAGGTGGAAACGTAGGCCTCCATGCAGTGGGTCAGAGCGTCCATGCCGGTGTGAGCGCACAGCTTGGCGGGCATGGTGTAGGTGAGCTCGGGGTCGACGATGGCGACATCCGGGGTGATGTTGAAGTCGGCCAGCGGGTACTTGATGCCCTTGGCGTAGTCGGTGATGACGGAGAAGGCAGTGACCTCGGTAGCGGTACCGGAGGTAGAGGAGATGGCGCAGAAGTGAGCCTTCTGACGCAGCTCGGGGAAGCTGAACGGCTGGATGATGTTATCGAAGGACTCCTCGGGATACTCGTAGAAGACCCACATGGCCTTAGCGGCATCGATGGGCGAGCCGCCGCCGATGGCGATAATCCAGTCGGGCTCGAACTCGCGCATGGCCTCGGCGCCCTTCATGACCGTCTCGATGGACGGATCGGACTCGACGCCCTCGAACAGCTTGACCTCGAAGCCGCCCTCTTTGAGGTCGGCCTCGACGTCCTGCAGGAACCCGCCGCGACGCATAGAGCTGCCGCCAGAAACGATGATGGCCTTCTTGCCCTTGAGGTTCTTCACCTCGTGGCGAGCGCCCTCACCAAAGTACAGATCGCGAGGATTGGTAAAACGTCCCATACTGTGCCTCCTAAACAAGCCCCTCTTAGACTTGCGTATATAACGGAGCACCCAATTGGCTCCGTTAGGACCGGTTTGCGCGTTGCCGGCGATGACAATGCGCGATGTCTAAACGTCTCAACGCTCAGACAAACACTATTTTACCGTTCTGGTTGGTCAGTTATTCACCTAAAGCCGCCAATGATGAAACGTTTTTTCTATCCCTGAAGACCCTCGTGCGGCATCCATACTCCCAAGCTGGGCAAACGTTTTATCAAGGTTGACTACATATCCCGGGCAGGACGGTGCCCCTCCAAAATATGCACCGTTCGCCGCCAAAAATCGACCGTTTGCGGCACCGTGATACCACTCGGTCGTCCAAGGTGCCGACATTTGTGCGACATCCGTCTTCGTGGTGCAAAGGTGCAAGTCCAAGTGCGGCACCCCCGGTGTGCCACATGCGGGTAAACTAGAACCTTATATAGAAACATTTGAACCCTAACCGCAGCAAAGGAGGCCCCATGGCATTCGATCCCATTCAAGAGGATTGCCATCGCCTCGTTCTTGAGGCCTTGCGCCGCGACAATATCCCGCTCACCGACGCTGCCGCCGTAGAGCGTCTGATGGAACAATTCACCCGCAACCCCGCACCGCTCATCGTGCACGACCGCGACCGCGCCGGGCACCTCATTGCCAAGGTGGTCGAGGCTGTCGACTACCGCATTCCCTTTATCCCTGACGATACCCAGGCAGAGCAAGAAGAGACAGCTGCCGAGAACATGCTCCGCGAGGCGGCCGCACTCGATCCGGCCAACTGGGACGCTCAGCGCATGCTGACGGCACTCACCGCCGAATCCAACGAGGAATACGTACAGTACCTGGTGTCCAAGTGCGATGAGGTCGAGCACGACCTAGCGCTCAAAATCGCCTCGGCCCAGGACCCCTACGAGCGCGAGGCCGCAGGCGACCTTACGCGCCGCCCCTATCTGCGCTGGCTTGCCGCCTTGGCATCGCGCGCCCTCATTAGCGGCCGCTATCGCATGTCGCTCGAAGCCGCGAATCGCAGCTTGGACTTTGCGCCCAACGACCCCGCTGGTGTCCGCCACACCGCGATGCTCGCCATGGCAAAGCTCGAATACCCCGCCGAGGAGCTCAAGCGCTTTCGCTCCGCACACTCCGTGCCGTACCTCGCGAATACCCCACTGCGCCGCCGCCCCAAAGATGCGGAGCGCGACTTGGACCCGTGGACGCTCATCGCGCTGATGAGCACGGCTTGGCGCGAACTGGACTACGAAGGCGCCGAGCACTACCTGCGTATCCTTGTGCGCTCGTGTCCGCACGCAGCCGAGGCACTCTACTTCCAAACCGAGTTTCCCGATGGCGTCTATGCCCGCGTCAACGTGGGTGTGGGCTCCACCGACGAGCTTGTCCTTGCGCTGTCCGAGGCGACGCCGGTACTGCAGGAGGGCCTGGGCGCCCCCGACAACGCCAGCTTTGCCGCCTGGGTCGCCACCAACGACATCGTGCGCTCCCAAATCGACGAGCGCATCCTGCGCGCAGCCGAGCAGGGGCTTCCATTTAAGGGAGGAGACCTCTAATGGATCCGAGCGTCTACATCCCCGCCTACCTGGAGCGCACCTATCTGGCGTCGCACCCCGAGCTCACCGATGCAGCACGCGAGCTTGTCCATAACGACATTAGTGCGAATCCCCAAAAGTACGCGCAGTCCGAGCATGCCCAGGCGCTGTTGTCCTATGCCGGCGTCCACCGCCACCTGCTCGACGAGCTCCATCGGATCGAGGACATGGGCAGCGACGAGGAGTTCGAGCAGACGCGCAATCGCCTGTTCGACGACATGCGAGACGAGCTGCTCAAGATTGTCCGCGTCGATGCGTATGTCCTCGATGCCCAGCTGCTCGCCATCATCCTGGCCGACACGCCCGTTGACGCCTGCCTGGGCGACCTGATGAAGCTTGAGGCGACCACGGCCGATTACCTGCAGCAAAGTGTGCCCGGGTTCGACATGGAAGCCCCGCACTACTGGGCCAATAATGTTTTGGCCGATGGTGTCACCGCAGCAGACCTTACCGTGAGCGAGCCGGCTCTTATCGGGTGGCTTCATACGCTCGAGGCCATCTCGCAGCTGTGCATGGCGAGCGCCCGCTACCGTGCTGCCGCCAACTACGCCCGCCGCGTCCTTAAGGCGGAAGGCTACCCCACCCGAGCCGCAGGCACCGTGTTGCTCGCCCTCGCTCGCCTGGAAGACCAGGACGGCTTTTTTGCCCTGGCCCACCAGCTCGAGGAAGAGATCGGGGCTGACGCGCTCGAGAACTCTCCTTGGTATCTGCTCGCCCGCACGATTCTGCTGTTCAAAACAAACAAGATGCGCCCGGCGACACGCGCGCTGCGTGAGTTTGCCAACCGTTGCGAGGGCGGTGCGTTCTTCTTACTGAACCCCATGTACCAGACACCGTACCTTCCCTGCCGGCCCGAGCCACACGATCCCTGGGATCTTTCGCACCAGGCCGTTTGGGAAGCGGACGGTATTATCTCGGACACTCCCGACTTTGCCCCTTGGGCCAATGCCTGCGAAGACGTGTCGCAGCTTGCCCAGGAATTTGCGCGCCGCTACGGTTTTTAGTGACGCACTCGACCCGACCATGTCGTTTACGTTAGGAACGGTTTCATGAACCTCCGCTCATCTCTTGCCTGCACCTCGAGCGATATCGCCCGTTGGGGGCTGCGCTTCGTCCTTAAGCGCCAGGGCGGCGTACTCCCCGGCCGCATCGCCATGAAGATCGACCCCGAGCTGCTGAGCGACCTCGCTGGCCTTGTCGACCGCAGCGTGGTGATCACCGGTACTAATGGCAAGACCACCACCTCCAACCTCATCGCCGACGCCGTTGCCGCCAGCGGCGCCACCGTGGTATGCAACCGCGCCGGCAACAACATGGAGCCGGGCGTGGTGGGCGCACTGCTCGAAGCGCGCAGCGGCCTCAAGCGAGCCGGCGGCGGCAAGCGCGTGGGCGTTTTTGAATGCGATGAGCTCTACACCGTGCGCGTCCTGCCCAAGCTCAAGCCGACGTACTTCGTGCTGCTCAACCTGTTCCGCGACCAGCTGGATCGCTATGGCGAGATCGATCACACCCAGGAGGTCATCGCCCATGCGTTGGAGCTCTCGCCGACAACAACGCTTATCTACAACGCCGACGACCCGCTGTGCGCCTCGATTGCCGCGCGCGTTCCCAACGCGAGTATTGCCTTTGGCATCGACGGCGCCACCGACACCGAGTCCGACCGTATTAGCGACTCGCGCTTTTGCTCGCAGTGCAACGCCCCGTTGGAGTACGACTATGTGCAGTATGGTCAACTCGGCGCCTACCATTGCCCCTCGTGCGGTTGGGCACGCCCCGCACTGGTCCGCCGTGTGACGGGCGTGGAGCTCGGCTGCGACGGCTACGGCTTTGACCTGGTCTTTGGATCTGCGCCCGACGCGGCTGCCGTACACATCGCCACGCGCTACAACGGCCTGTATATGGTCTACAACGTAGCCGCAGCCTTCTTCGCCGCCCACGAGCTGGGCGTGGACACCGCACGCCTGCAGCCCACGCTCGACGCCTACGTGCCAGCAGGTGGTCGCATGGGCCGTTGGAATATCGCCGGCCGAACCGTCGAGGCCAATCTGGCCAAAAATCCCGTAGGCTTCGATCGACAAATCCAGTCCATTAAAACAGCAGGTGGCAGGCTCTGCGCCTTTTTCCTGAACGACAACGACGCCGACGGCCACGATGTCTCGTGGATCTACGACGTCGACTTTGAGCGCATCGCCGACACGCCGGGTCTTGTCGCCTTTGCCGGCGGCACGCGCGCACACGACATGCAGGTGCGCCTGAAGTACGCCGGCATCGACGCCGCCATCATCTCGAATATCGAGCAGGCGATTGGCGCCGTGGCAGACGAGGAGGCTGGCGACACTTTCTACGCCGTCGCCAACTACACGGCCTTCCCGCCGCTGGTCAAGGAGCTCGACGGGCTTAAAGACGACGATGCAAGCTCGGTTGCCTCCTGCGCCGTAACACGCGCCGATGGGAGCGCTGTCCCCACCGATATTGCGCCGGTCGAGCTTTCGCGCCCGCTGCGCATCGTCTACCT
>CATVQO010000079.1 GCA_958346165.1 uncultured Collinsella sp.
TCCGCATGCGGGTTTATTGTACCCCGCCGTCAAGTGTAATTTCGGCAAATATAGGCGGGCGGTAAAGGTTTACCCCGGGTGACTGCCGGGAGCAAATGATCCCTTGGGGACGGAGGAACCATTTGGCAGGACTGGCTAGAGGGCACCGAAGAGGATGGCGTAGGTAGTGGATTCGCCGAGCTTGAGCTCGTCGCCGGGATTGAGTTGGGCGGAACGGCCGGGCTCGACCTGAATGCAGACGCGCGTGGCCCCGTTTACCACCACGGTTCCGTTGGTGGACGACAAGTCCTCGACGTGCCAGATATTTTGAGCATCGCACCAGATATGGGCATGGCGGGCCGAGACATCGTCGCCGACGTCGGTAATATCGCCCTCACCAGTGGCCAGCGCGCCAATCTCAACACCCTGCTCACTCGGCTGAATCCAGCGCGGGGCGCTCACGACAAAACTGTTTTGTACGCGCAGCAAGCCCAAGGGGTGCGCCGGGGCGGGTTCGCGTTCGCCCGCGGTCATCGACATGCCAAGCGAACGCGGCGTGGAGGTGCCTCCGCCACAGGTCGCGTGCGCGTAGTCGATGGCATAGTTCACCGAGGACCGCACATCCGCCGAACAACCGACGGCGACAAACAGCACCAGCACGGCCTCGGCGCGCTCGGCGGGCATGAGTTCCGCCGCCTGGGACAGGCGATCGAGCGCGTTGCGATAGAGATTCGTGTCCTGGTGGCACTCTTCGAGCGCGCGTACCATCGGTTCACCTGCAGGACCGCACACCATATTGATCACAGCCGTGGAGTCCATGGGATTGCGCTGGCGCAGGGCCAGTTGCGACATAATACGCGCAGCCGAGGTACCGTATTCGGCAAAGTAGCGCTGCTGAAGCGTGCCGACCGGCGCGCGAACGATAAAGCGGGAAACCCAAGAGCGATCGGCGGCTCGGCTCTGCGGGCTGCGGCCGTCGGCGAGCGGACGGGACGAAAGCACCAAGCCGCACAGCTCGATATGGCTCAGATGCGCCGCGCGCTTAAAGATGTCAAACATGGCCCCGCATGGGGTGAGCTCAACTTGAGATGCCATGACCTAGGCCTCCTTGGTCGTAGAAATAGAATCGGACGATACTTCGACAGGTCCGCCAAAAGTACGGGCAGCTGCGGCTCCACCGGCAAGCGGAGTCGCCATCTGGGCTTTTGTGCGTCGCGGTGCCGAAACGGGAAGTTCAAAGGCAAAGCCCATCGCAAGCAAAAACCACGTAAGCGTATAGGTTGCAACCAGAGCGGCAACAAGGCCACCCATCACGGCGCGTTGGGAAAATACGCTACATGCAGCCACAACCAGCACCGGAACCTCGCAGGCAGAAAGCGCAAGCACACCCTGCAGGAAGCCCGAGCGCCGATCGCGCGCAAGTGCCCCCGCCGCAACGCCGGCTATGCCTGGCAGCGCCAACGCCAGTGCGGCAATAATACCCGGTAGCGACCCAGACCACACGAGCGATCCCAAAGTCGCCGTCACGCGAGCGCCCGACGCCAGCAGCGCGGCCGAAACCACGACCACAGCCCAAACCGCGCCACAGACGACCGTCGCGCCGACCATCAGCGCGCGACGAACCGCGCGGCCAGACGCATCCATGGGGCACGGCGTGAGCGGCTCGCCGCGGAGCGAACGACCGACATTTTGCGCATAGTGGTCACAAAACGCCGAGAGCGCCGCCTCGACCGCCGCCGGCTCGGGACGATCTTTTTGATGGCTGGACAGACAGGCCATCACCACGTCGAACAGCTGGGCATCGACAAACGCCAGCGCATCGCGTAGCTCTTCGGAATCCGGCTCAAGCCCTAGCTGCTGGGCCTGCTCGGCCGCAGCGAGCGCCACATCGGGCTCACGACGAAGCAGCTGAGTCAAATCACAACCGGGCGCATGGGCACCAATGGGATAATCGGGCCGCGTGTCCATCTTGAGACGGTAGGGGCTCGCGATGTCGCGCGTCTTTTTGCGCGAACCCGAGGTGCCCGAAGTGCTCGGCGCGGCTTCGTATGGCGCGACGCCGGCAATGAGCTCGTAAACCGTGCTTGCCGCGGCGTAGACGTCAATCGCCGGCGACATACGCAAAGCGCGCAGGTCGGGAATATCGTCGGTGAGCATCTCGGGCGGGGCATAGGCAACCGTCGCGCGACGCAGCGTGGCATAACGCTCCGTAAACGACGCCTTGCCGCCGGTACCGGCCACGGCCGACGCAGGCTCAAGCGCCAGCGACGAGCCAAAGTCGATCAGGCACAGGTCAAAGGTGCCCTCGGCAAGCTGCCGGTCAAGCGGCAGGCGCGTCGTACGTACCATAATATTAGCGGGCGAGATATCACGATGGACAAAGCCCTCACCCACCAGGCTCATACGGTAGAGCAGATCGAACAGGTCGCGCCCCAAGCGCGCCGCCACAAGCGGCGACAGGCGTCCGGCATCGTCCACGGCGAGTCGCGAACGCAAGCGGGCGAGCGTCTCGCCCTCGACCCATTCCATGACAATTGCAGGCACACCGTCGACCTCGCCCCAGCCATAGAGGCGGGGAAAGCCCTTAAGGCCCGAAAGGGCGCGATGGCATTCATATTCCTCGCGAAACGCCGCTTTGAACTTGGCGACCAGCGCCTCATGGGCGGCGGCATCGTCAAACTCATCGCGCGTCGGCAAGATGAGCTGCTTGAGTGCCACGGCCTCGCCTTGGGCGTTGACGGCACGCGTCACGCGGCCGATACCGCCACGGCGCATGGCGGCATCGTCGGCAAACAGCATCGTAAAACGACGCAGATAGGCAGGCAGTTCGTCCTGACCGAGCGCAATGGCCGGCTCAAACCCGTCGACACGCGCCAGGCGCAGGCCGACCATGGAATCGCGACCGAGCGATTGTGGTGTGGTGGATGCAAGATCGGTCATCATAGGGCAAGCGCCGCCACGTTATTGTTGAAGTTACCGAGCGCGACGTCATCATCGCCGTAATGGCCGACCCATTGACATAGGTTGGTGTAACAGCCCCACAGATTGGCATACTGCTGATACCACTTTGACCGGGGCGAGAATGTCTGACGACCGAACTCGGCTCGAATGACAAACATCTCCCCGACCAGGCTGTCGCACGGCCTGGGATCTCCCGTAGAGTTATAGGTCGAGACCACGTCATTGGCACGAGAAACGTAGCCGTCGAGCATGTTGTACTTGGTCACAAGCCAACTGTGAATGCTCTCTTCCTCAGCAGCGGAAAGGCCACCGGAGTTTGCATCGTTGTCAGTGTTGCCGCCCGTCGAGCCGCCATTTCCAGACCCTCCAGTAGAGGAGCCCGACCCAGAGCCGCCGCTCGAACTCGACGAATTCGAGCCGGAGCCAGAAGTATCCGAGCTACCGGGCTTTCCGGACTGCTGGGCGTCCTGCTCCTTCTGCTGCTCGACCTTATTCACCGTTGCCGCCACGCTATTGTTGGACAACCGATCGATGATCTTGGTGTTGGTGAGCACGATGGTTTTGCCATTGGCAAGCGTGACTTCGTTGTCCGGGGCCTCGGCGCCGTCCGCATCGTCGGTGCCAAACACAATATGCGCGACCACACTTGCCCAAGCATATCCAGTCGTGGTGCCCAGATCGCTTTTGACCTCATGCCCCACGCGCGGTTCGCGTGCGGCATGCGCCTGCATCATGGACGGCACGGTCATGCCATAGGCAGAAACGCCAGCTATGACCAGCACCAGCGAGCACGATAGCAGTGCGTACGCCCGCGGCGCCAAGCCCAGTCGGCGTCGTATGCGCACCGCGGCGCCGCGCTTTGTCTGAGTGCCACCGGGCCGCATGCGTTCTCCTCCAACAAAAACACGCCGCTCGGGAGCGGCGCATTCATTCGAATCCATATTTGAGTGTATCAGCGAACCAAAAAGGTTGCGCAACGAATGGGCAAATTAAGGATGCGAGCGGAAGCATCCATGCGATAAGCGGATGCGAAGCATCTTTGTTGCACAACAAACTCACAGTCGCACGGTGAAATTATGACTACCCCGTGCGTCGCGAGGAAAACATACGGCAGGAGCAGGCTCGCCACCTAAATCGCGCGACGGGCCTCGATGGCGCGGCCAAGCGTAAGCTCGTCGGCATACTCCAGGTCGCCGCCCACGGGAAGGCCGCTTGCCAGACGCGACACCTCGACGCCTAGTGGCTTGATGGTGCGAGCTAGGTAGCTCGCCGTGGTCTCGCCCTCGATATTGGGGTTGGTGGCGATGATGACCTCATGGATATCCTCGTGGCCCAGGCGCGCCAGCAGCTCGCGGATATGCAGCTGCTCGGGACCGATCTTGTCCATGGGGCTAATCACGCCGCCCAGCACATGGTACAGGCCATGGTAGCTGCCCGTGCGCTCGATTGCCTGGACGTCGCGCGGCTCGCCCACCACGCAAATGCGGGTGGTATCGCGCATCGGGTCCTGGCAGATGGAGCACTCGTCGGCCGTGGCGTAGTTAAAGCAACGGCTGCAAAAGTGGACCTCCTGCTTGACCTCCAGGATGGCCTCGGCCAGGCGGCGGGCCTCCTCGGCATCGGCCTCGAGCAGGTAATAGGCGATGCGCTGGGCCGACTTGGGACCAATGCCCGGCAGACGACCCAGCTCATCGAGCAGTTTTTGCAGACTGTGATTCGCACTCATATATATGCGTGTCTTAGAACGGCATGCCCGGGATGTTGAGACCGCCGGTGATGGCGCCCATCTGCTTGTTGGCGAGCTCGTTGACGCCGCGGACGGCCTCGTTGACGGCAGCCATGATCATGTCCTGCAGCATATCGACGTCCTCGGGATCGAGCGCATCGGGGTCGATGGTGAGGTTGACGAGCTCCATCTCGCCGTTAACGGTCACCTTGACCATGCCGCCGCCGGCAGAGGCGTCGACGGTCTGGGACTTGAGGTTCTCCTGCGCGGCGGCAAGCTGCTCCTGCATCTTGCGAGCCTGCTTCATCATCTGCTGCATGTTCATACCGGCCATGATGGCTCCTTTACGTGCGGCCGCACGCCGAGCTGCAAGGGCAGCCGGAGCACGGCGGGACTTTCAAACTCAAAAATCGTACCACGGCGCGAGGCCAGCGAGCGGGGCGGACGTGTTACCTCAGTCGATATACATGTCCTGGAGCGCAAGCCGCACCCATAGATTATGCAAAGTTGAATAATTCGCATCTGCATAATATTGAAAGCTAAATCTTGTAGAGCCGGAATCCGACATTTAATGCGTACCACTAAATGGCTAAATGCCGAGCCACTACTCGAGGCGGCGCTCATGACGGCGAGGTATAATTTGATTGCCATAGACAGCAATTTGGAGGTGCCCCATGAATGCCCCCGACGTGCTCCAAAACATCCGCTCAAAACACCCCGTTGCATATTTGGTTCTCTATCTCTTTGTCGGCTGGGCATTGCTGGTTGTCATCACCCATGCCATAGCCTTTGGAGCAGAACTGCTGACAGCCAGCTCGGACCAGCCCATCGTCAAATGGGAAGCGACCGATGAGTGCACCGACGGAACTCGAACCATTTACTACAACAGCCCGTCCCTCTACCAAGAGTTCAAGGTCAAGATAAAGGACTCCAAGATTGTCGATGCCGAACCAGGCGCTTTTTTGACAATCGGAGCAACCCTCAACGCCGAGCAAGTCGAGTACACGGACAGCCATGCGACGTATCGTATCGACCTCAGCATCCTAGGCCGACCGTCACGCACCTGTCTGCTCAAATGCGACATACGCGGCACCACACTACACATGTCCGAAATACAGATGCGCCCGGGCAAAGAGATCTCTTCTTGAGCAGTATACCCGCCCGTACAGCTACTCCACCGGCTTGAAGATGGTGGCCTGACCGAAGACGCTGCGGATGAGGTCTTTGGCCTCGTCCTCGGTCTGCGGGATGCTCGGGGCTGCGCCCTGGTGGCCGAAGGGGCTGCCGGCGCCGGGGTTGGACTCCCAGGGAGCTGCAGGAGCGTCCTCCTCTTTGGGGGCAGTTGCAGCGGACTTGGGCGCGGACGCCGCACCCGGCACGTCGAACGGAGGAAGATCGTCCCCGCTCGCATCGCCGGCGAAGCCGCCGACCATAGCGTCGTCGTAGGGCACCTGCTCGGATTCCCACGGCGCGGACTGCGCGACAGGCTGAGCCTTGGGGGCAGCCGAGCGCTCGGGCGCGCGGGGTGCGGGCTCGGTCGGGAGCTTACCCGTGGCAGGAGCGCCGGCGGGGTTGTCGGAGCGTAGCCAGGGGGCTTTTCCCAGGTCAGACGACTTGGGCGCGACAGGCTTGGGCGAGGGGGTCGGAGCAGCAGGTTTGGGCGTGGCTGGCTTAGGCGCCGACGGGGTCGGTGCCATCACCGGCGTCGCTTGTTGCTGCGGAGCGCTGGCGCTCGAGGATGCAGGGGCCGCCGAGGACACGGGTTGCG
>CATVQO010000080.1 GCA_958346165.1 uncultured Collinsella sp.
CGACCCGGACGACAAGCTGGACAAGGTCACCGTGGTGGACGACCAGCTGGGCCGCCTGACCTTCACGCGCGACATGGCCGAGGCCATCTTCCACGTGCTGGGGACGCACGCCCCCTACGGCACATACGACTGCACCGGCTCCGGCGCCGTGAAGAGCTGGGCGGACATCGCCCGCGCCGTCTTCGAGGCCGCCAACGGCAACGGCGAGAAGGTCGTGCCGGTCAGCACCGCCGACTACTACGCGAACGCCGCGGGCCCCATCGCCCCGCGCCCGGTCCACTCCGCTCTCGACCTGTCCAGGCTCGAGTCGGTCGGCTTCCACATGCCCGACTGGGAGGAAGAGCTGGGGGAGTACCTCAAGACGCTCTAGCCGCTATTAACTTTTCGAGAGTAAAAGCCGCCGTTCTTTAACGGCGGCTTTTCTTGTTGGTGGCTATCTGCGCAGTGGTGCCAATAGTATTTTGCGGAAGATCTACCTCTCGCTTGGCTTGGAAGTAGGGTGGCCGGGCTGGTCATCGTAGGCGTATTTGCTGTACACGTTGACCTCCCACTGCTTTTTCTCAACCTTTGCCACAGAATCCAGGATGAATCCGGTCGCAAGGCTCAGTCCGCACAGGAACATAAACGAGGCGGCGAGCATGGTGGTGGGGAAGCGCGGGACCAGGCCGGTCTGAAAGTACTCAACAAAGATAGGAATGCCCAAAGCCAGGCCGATAATCGCGAATAAAAGCGCAACCAGACTGAAGAACTTCAGCGGGCGGTAGTCCTTGAACAGCGTGCCGATCATCGCGACGACTTTAATGCCGTCGCTCACGGTATTGAGCTTGGACTCGGAGCCTTCCGGACGGTCGCGGTACTCGATGGGCACATCTTTGATACGCCAGCGGTGGTCGACGGCGTGGATCGAGAGCTCGGTTTCGATCTGGAAGCCCTCGGAAAGCACAGGGAAGGTTTTAACGAACGGGCGGCTCATGGCGCGGTAGCCTGTCATGACGTCATCGAAGCTGTAGCCATAGATCCACTTGATCATGGCGCGGACCAGATTATTGCCAAAGCCGTGGAAGGCACGCTTGTTCTCCTCGGCGTAGGTGCCGTTGGAAAGGCGGTCGCCTACGGTCATATCGGCCGTGCCGTTGAGGATAGGCTCGCAGAGGGCTTTGGCCGCCTCGGCGGGGTAGGTGTCGTCTCCGTCGACCATCAGATAACAATTGGCGTCGATATCGCGAAACATCTGGCGGCAGACGTTGCCCTTTCCCTGGCGGGGCTCAAAACGCACCGTGGCTCCGTGTTCGGTGGCGATGCGTGAAGTATCGTCCGACGAGTTGTTGTCATAGACATAGACCGTCGCCTGCGGAAGCTCGCGGTGAAAGTCGTCGATGACTTTGCCGATCGTGAGCGCTTCGTTGTAGCAGGGGATGATCACGGCGATGGATTCAGAATTCACTCAATGCTCCTTAAACATTCAATCCTTGAAAGTATAGCCGTTTGGGCTTGGCATCCTAAGATGTGGGTTAGTTCTCCAGTTTTGTTGCGCGAATCGTTTGCATGACCGTCGGGTCTATACTGTTCGTTTGTCAACGATTACGAGTAAAGGAGTTGCATCCGTGTCGGATCAGACAAAGCAACAAGAAACTCGCAGTCTGCCTGCGACGTTTGCTAAGAACGAATTTGAGAAGGACGCGTTTATCCTTCGTCAGCTGGTTACCAAGGATTTTAAGATCAAGTATCGCCGCAGCGTGTTGGGTGTTGCGTGGTCGGTGCTCAACCCGCTGCTGATGATGATTGTCATGGCCATCGTGTTCTCGACGATTTTTGCCCAGGGCCGCAATGGCTCGATTACGCCCGAGATGTACCCGTTGTACTTGATCGTGGGTAACGTCACCTTTGCCGTTATGTCTGAGTCTACGAATCAGGCGCTGACGTCGATCGTGGGTGCGGCTCCGCTGCTCAAGAAGGTTAAAGTGCACCGCTGGGTCTTCCCAGTACAGAAGGTACTCTTCTCGCTGGTGAACTTTGCCTTCTCTCTGGTCGCCGTTGCCATTGTTATGCTGTGGTTCCACGTTATGCCATCTTGGCATCTCATTCTGCTGCCCGTTTGCCTACTTTTGCTCATGTGCTTCTGCATGGGCCTGGGCATGATGCTATCCGCCCTCACGGTTTTCTTCCGCGACGTTATGCATCTGTGGAGCGTCGTCATCACGGCATGGACTTACATTACGCCCATCTTCTGGACGACCGACTTCATTGCGCAAATGCCGCATCTCGTGCGCATTCTGGTCTATGCGAACCCCATGTACAACTACCTGCAGTTTATGCGTGATATCTTCCTGTTCCAGACCACGCCCTCGCTTATGACGTTTGGTATGTGCGTCGCTTGGGCGGTCCTTGCGCTTGTTATTGGCTACACCGTGTTCCATAAGTCCGAGCGCAAGTTCATCCTCTACATCTAAGGAGTGCTGTGATGACTGAATCTGTTGTTGATTACAGCGAACAGCCTCTGGCTGTCGAGGTCGACGACGTCACCATGATCTTTAACATGGCGTCCGAGTCGCTGACCAACCTCAAGGAGTACTTCATCAAGCTTGCCAAGCACGAGTTGTTCTTTGAGGAGTTTAGGGCGCTCAAGCATATCTCGTTTGATATTCATCGTGGCGAGGTCGTGGGCCTGGTGGGCACCAATGGCTCCGGTAAGTCCACGATGCTCAAGATCATCGCCGGTGTGCTTGAGCCAAGCGAGGGCAGTGTTAAGGTGCACGGTAACATCGCGCCGCTGATTGAGCTTGGTGCTGGCTTTGACCCCGAGCTGACCGCCCGCGAGAACATCTATCTGAACGGCGCCCTGCTCGGCTATACCAAGGAGTTCATCGACGCAAACTTTGACGGCATTATCGAATTCGCAGAGCTGCAGAACTTTGTCGATATGCCGCTTAAGAACTTCTCCTCGGGCATGGTGGCGCGTATCGCCTTTGCAATCGCGACGATTACCGAGCCCGATATTCTGATCGTTGACGAGACGCTGTCCGTCGGTGATGTGTTCTTCCAGCAGAAGTGTGAGGCTCGCATTCAGCACTTTATCCAGAGCGGTGACGTGACGGTTCTGTTCGTTTCGCACTCCATGGAGCAGGTTGAGCGCATCTGCCAGCGTGCCGTTTGGATTGAGAAGGGTGACCTTCGCATGGACGGCCCGGTCGATGAGGTCTGCAAGGCGTATCGCGAGCAGTTCAACTAGGTTATAATTACTTGCGCCCGACAGGCTTGCGCTTGCTTGGGCGTGTGGTTATTTGCTCCATTAGCTCAGTTGGATAGAGCAGGGGACTTCTAATCCCAAGGTCGACGGTTCGAATCCGCCATGGAGCACCATCGTTTATTAAGCCCGGACCGCTTGGTGGTCTGGGCTTTTTTCATCTTGTATGCTGCTGAAGCCGAGCGCGAACAAGCCGCTGCTGTTTGTTGGGGTTGGCATTTTACTTTTCCAGATGCTCTTTCAGCAGCTCCAGCGCGTGGGCGTAGCCCTGGAGGCCTTCGCCGGTGATGGTGGCGAAGCAGGCTAGGCGTGCATAGCTCACCTGGCGGAAGTCCTCGCGCGTCTCTACGGCGCTGATGTGCACCTCGACGGCAGGGATGGCGACGGCCTTGAGGGCGTCAAGGATTGCCACGCTGGTGTGCGTGTAGGCTGCCGGGTTGATGACGATGCCGTCGACCTTGCCGTAAGCCTCCTGGATCTTGTCGACGATGCTGCCCTCGTGGTTGGACTGGAAGACCTCGACCTCGCTGAAGCCCTGTGCGGTTCCCGCTTCCTGGCAGATCTGCACTAAGCGGTCGTAGTTGTCGCTACCATAGATGCCCGGCTCGCGAATGCCGAGCATGTTGAGGTTGGGGCCGTTGATGACGAGTGCTTTCATGGTTGCTTCCTTTGCGGTTGGAAAGCCACCACAAAGGTGTCTGTCCCCTTTGTGGTGGCTTAGGTTAGAGAGCGGGTGGGAGGGTCTCGAGGAGGGCTTGGGCGGTGTTGGCAGCGCAGTCGCGTGAGTCGATGATGTAGTCGGCCCAGGCGCGGTAGCGCGGCATGCGCTGTTCAGCCAGCTTATCGATGCCGTCGCGCGCGGTGATGGGGCGGCCCTTGTGGGCGAGCTCGTCGAGCTTGCGGTTGAGCATCACGATCTGGCTATTCTGGTACAGCAGCGGGTAGTTCTCGTCGCGTGTGACCACGCCGCCGCCGGTGGAGAGCACCAGGCCGCTGCGCTTGGAAATGTCGGCCAGCTCCGCTGTCTCTTGCTCGCGGAAGGCGGCCTCGCCGCGCTCGACGATAAAGTCGGCACAGGGCATGCCCAGGCGCTCCTCGAGGGCGCGGTCCAGATCGATGTGCTCGCGACCCGTCAGCATTGCGATCTGCTCACCCACGCGGGTCTTGCCCGAACCCGGCATGCCGATCAGCGCTATGTTCTGTTCGCGGCGCGACAGGCGCTCCGTTACGTCCAGGATGCGCTCGCGCGGGGTGACCTGGCCGGTATAGCGCTCGACGGCTTGCGCCGCCTGGGCCACAAGCATGAGCAAACCGCCGATGCAGGGGATGCCGCGGCGCTCGGCCTCGAGCATGAGTCCCGTGCGGGCGGGGTTGTAGACAATGTCGATAACGCCTTCGAGCGCATCGAGCCCTTCGAGTGTGCAGGGCGCGTCGGGGCAGTGGGGGAACATGCCGGCAGGCGTGCAGTTGACGAGCAGGGCGGCGTCGGACTGCTGCGCGATGTTGCCGTAGTTGACCTCGCTCGTGCGACCCACGGGTACGACGATGGCGCCCAGGTCTCCCAGCACCATACTTGCCGTGGTGCCGGCACCACCGGTGGCACCGAGGACGAGGACCTTCTTGCCGGCAACCTCTACGCCCAATTCCTCGACTAGGCACTGAAAACCGAAATAGTCAGTGTTGTCACCGCGCAGGCGGCCGTCGGGCAGGCGTGTGATGGTGTTAACGTTGCCCATGCGCTCGGCCAGCGGGCTCAGCTCGTCCAGGTACTCCATGACGGCGCGCTTGTAGGGGATGGTCACGTTGGTGCCCTCCCACTCGTCGCCCCTCATAAAGGTCGCGAGGTCCTCGGGCTCGCGCTCAAAACGCACGTACTCAAGCCCCGCCAGCTCCTTGTAGATGGTCGGGGTGTAGCTGTGGCCCAGCACGCGGCCCAGCACGCCATAGGGACGGGTTGCGGCGGTATCGGTCATCTAGAGCACCTCCGTGTAGCTGCCAAAGTAGGTAAAGCTCTCGCACACGTCGTCGATGGAATCGAGCAGGTCGTCGAGTGCCTTGCTGCCAAAGGGGCAGTCCAGGTCAAAGTAGAACATAAACTCAAAGTCGTGCCCGGGGATGGGACGGCTCTCGAGTTTGATGAGGTTGATGTTGAGCGCGTAGAAGCGCTCGAGCACGCGGTAGAGGGCGCCCGGCTCGTTGGCCGTGGTGATCATGAGCGAGGTGCGGTTGGCGCCGGGGTAGACGCGCGGCTCGCGGCTGATGACGACAAAGCGCGTGTAGTTGTTGTCCGAGTCCTGGATGTTGGATTCCAACACCTCCATACCATACAGCGCGGCACAGCTGCGCGAGGCGATAGCGGCGACATCGGTACGCTCGGAGCTGGCGACCATCTCGGCCGACATGGCCGTGTTAGGGTACTTGGTGGCGTGCAGGTCGTGGGACTCGATAAAGCTAGCGCACTGCGCGATGGCCTGACCGTGGCTGTAGACCTCGCGTATGTCCGCGAGCTTGGTGCCGGGCTTGACGAGCAAGTTGTGGTCGATCTTGAGGCGAAGCGAGCGCACGATGTGGAAGTCGAACTGGGCGAGCAGGTCGTAGACGGCGTTGACCGAGCCGGCGGTGGAGTTCTCGATGGGCAGCACGCCAAACTCGCAGAACCCGTCGCGTACGGCGCGCATGACGCCCTCGAAGGTCTCGAAGAACGCAATATCCGGCACGTCGAAGAGCTTGCACGCGGCTATCTGACTATAGGCACCTTCCACGCCCTGGCAGGCAACGGTGGCCGTTTGAGGGAAGGGCGTGTCGGAGGCTGCAGCCGTGGCGTGTGCCTTTTGCGAGACGGTGATGCCCTTGAGCTCGTTGATGTAGCGCTGCTGCTCGGCCTTGCTCATGCTCATGAGGAGGCGGAACAGGGTGATGGTCTGCGCCTCGTAGCGCTCGGGCGCGCGGCTGGCGAGATTGTTGAGCTTGGAGCGCTCACGGGCGGGGTCGAAGACGGCCTTGCCCATCTCGATTTTTGACTTGGCGACCTCGGTGGCAATGTCCATACGCTCGACAAAGCTGTTGAGGAGCGTGGTGTCGATGCCATCGATGGCTTGGCGAATATCGGCAAGGTCCATAGGGACCCCTTTCGTGAATGGTTGCCTGGGGTAGTTAATTTGGGACGGGGCT
>CATVQO010000081.1 GCA_958346165.1 uncultured Collinsella sp.
CCAAAGACGGGGTTCATAAACCCAAAGACCGAGACGCGGCTGACGGGGTTGACGGCAAGCAGGCGCGACCACAGCGAGTAGGCGACCGCGGAGATAAGCGCCATGTAGATGATGAGCGCGATGGCGGGGGCAATCGCCGTGGGGGAGAGCGCGCCACCCATCATAAAGCCAATGGCGGTGAGGACCAGGCCGCCGACCAAGAACTGCCACCCGGCAAGCAAGACGCCGTCGTGCTCGCGCGAGAAGATGCCGATCAGGCAGGTCGAAAGGGCGCCCGCGACGGTGGAGGCCAGGATGAAGCCCTCGCCGTCGAGCGTAAAGCCAAAGGTGCCGTCCGCGCCCGAAAGGTTGACGAGCGCGACGCCGGCAAAGCCCAGTACGCAGCCGAGCACCTTGGCCACATCGAGCTTTTCGGTGCGAAACGCCAGGACGGCAAAGAGGATAGCCAAGAAGTTGGCGCTGGCCTCGATGATGGAGCTTGACATAGCGCTTGCACGGGAGAGACCAAGGTAGAAAAAGAAGTACTGGCCGATGGTCTGGAAGAGCGACAAGATGCAGATGGGCTTGATATCACGCGCTTGCGGAACGAGCGGTCGGCGCTGGGCCACGCTCATGCCAACAATGACCAGCATGCCGGCAAGGGTGAAGCGCAGACCCGCGAAGAGCAGCTGCGAGGCGCTGTCGTGCGCGGGAATGCCAAAGAGGCCGTAGCCGATCTTGATGCAGGGGAAGGCAGAGCCCCAGAGCGCGCAGCAAACGAGACAGCCCAGGATGAGTCCGGGCAGGGTGGCGAGATACGGCTTGCGGCTTTTCATGATGTCCTTTCTACATGCGCGAAGCAAAAAAGAACCCGCCACCGGATGCGTCGGTGGCGGGTGTTGTTACCCGAGGGGATTGTACCCGATGGGAACGTATTAAGCGAAGTAGGCTACGCCGCTCTCAAAGATCGGCATGAACTTGTCGCCGGGGACATGCTCGGGCACGTTGCGGTACAGGTTGTCGCCGCGACGCTCGGCATGGCCCATCTTGCCTAGGACGCGGCCGTCGGGGCTCGTGATGCCCTCAATGGCGAGTGCGGAGCCGTTGGGGTTGACGGAAAGATCCATGCTGGGCTTGCCGTCCTCGCCCACGTACTGCGTGGCGACCTGGCCGTTGGCGATCAGCTGGGCGAGTACTTCGTCATTGGCGACAAAGCGGCCCTCGCCGTGGCTGATGGCGACGGTGTAGGGGTCGTCCAGGCTGCACTGCGACAGCCATGGGGACAGGTTGGACGAGATGCGGGTGCGCACCAGGCGGCTCTGATGGCGACCGATGGTGTTGAACGTCAGCGTGGGCGCATCGGGCGTGGCGTCGACGATGTCACCGTAGGGCACCAGGCCGAGCTTGACCAGAGCCTGGAAGCCGTTGCAGATGCCCAGCATCAGGCCGTCGCGGGCCTTGAGCAGGTCGCGGACTGCCTCGGTGACCTCGGGAGCGCGGAAGAACGCCGTGATGAACTTGGCGGAGCCGTCGGGCTCGTCGCCGCCCGAGAAGCCGCCGGGGATCATGACGATCTGGCTTGCACGGATGCGGCGGGCAAGCTCGTGGGTGCTCTCGGCGACGGCCTCGGGCGTGAGGTTGTTGATCACGAAGGTGTCGGCCTCGGCACCGGCGGCACGGAAGGCGCGGGCGCTGTCGTACTCGCAGTTGTTGCCGGGGAACACGGGGATGATCACGCGCGGGCGGGCGATCTTGGCGCCGCCGTACACGTGGATATCCTTGGCGCGGAAGTCGATGGTCTCGACCTCGGGGGTCTCGCCGGCGCTGCGGTAGGCGAAGACGCCCTCGATGCCGCTCTCCCAGGCCTCCTGGAGCTCGGCGAGCTCGATGACCTCGGAGCCGGTGTCGATGACATAGCCCTCGACGGTGGTACCCAGGGGCTCGACGACAACGCCGTCGGCGACCTCGGGCAGCTCGGCGTCCTCGGCGAGCTCGACGATAAAGCTGCCGTAGAGCGGGGTGAAGAGGCTCTCCACGTCCACATCCTCGGCAAGCTCGATGCCGATCTGGTTGCCGACGCACATCTTAAAGAGGCTCTCGGCGCCACAGCCGTAGCCGGGCGTGGAGACGGCCAGGGCGTCGCCGGTAGCAGTGAGCGCCTCGACGGCGTCAAACGCGGCGAGCAGCTGCTGGGCGTCGGGGCGGTAGTCCTCGCCGTAGGTGGCGGGGGCGATGCGGACGACGCGGTGCGTCAGGCCCTTGAACTCAGGGGAGACGGCGCGCGCCGCGCGGCCCACGGCAACAGCGAAGCTGATCAGAGTCGGCGGAACGTTGAGCTCGCCGGCCTCGTCCTCAAACGAGCCGCTCATGGAGTCCTTGCCGCCGATGGCGCCGGCACCCAGGTCGACTTGGGCCATGAGGGCGCCCAGGACGGCTGCTGTGGGCTTGCCCCAGCGCTCGGCCTCGGTGCGCAGACGCTCGAAGTACTCCTGGAAGGAGAGATAGGCGCGTTTGTGCTCAAAGCCGGCAGCCACAAGTTTGGCGATGGACTCGACCACGGACAGATAGGCGCCCGCAAACTGGTCGGCCTCCATCAGATAGGGGTTGAAGCCCCATGCCATGGCGCTTGCCGTGGTGGTCTCGCCGTCCACGGGGAACTTGGCGACCATGGCCGAGCTCGGGGTGAGCTGCGTCTT
This sequence comes from uncultured Collinsella sp., assembly GCA_958346165.1. Next base: position 2,676 of record CATVQO010000081.1, read on the forward strand.
GCCGCCAAAAGGCATAAGCACGGTTGCGGCACCGATGGTGGAGTCGAAGCGCTCGGAAAGGCCCTTGTTGGAGGCAACGTTGAGGTCGGTGACAAGCGAGGTCATGCGCTCGGCAAGCGTGGTGCCGGCCCAGCTGGGCTGCCACACGCTGCGGGCGCACACGTGGGCGACCTGGTGCTTGGGCGCGCCGTTGGAGTTGAGGAACTCGCGGGATAGGTCGACGATGGCGACACCGTTCCAGGCCATGCGCATGCGCGGCTCGGCGGTAACCTCGGCGATAACGGTCGCCTCCAGGTTTTCCTCGGCGGCGTAGCCCATGAACTCCTCGACGTCACCGTCGGCGACGGCGCAGGCCATGCGCTCCTGGGACTCGGAAATGGCGAGCTCGGTGCCGTCCAGGCCGTCGTACTTCTTGGTCACGGTGTCCAGGTCGACATACAGGCCGTCGGCAAGCTCGCCCACGGCGACCGAGACGCCGCCGGCGCCAAAGTCGTTGCAACGCTTGATCAGGCGGCAGGCGTCGCCGCGGCGGAAGAGGCGCTGCAGCTTGCGCTCGACCGGGGCGTTGCCCTTCTGGACCTCGGCACCCGAGGTCTCGATGGACTCGGTGTTCTGGGTCTTGGAGGAGCCGGTGGCACCGCCGATGCCGTCACGGCCGGTGCGGCCGCCCAGCAGGATGATCTTGTCGGTGGGGGCGGGGCACTCGCGGCGCACGTGGTTTGCCGGGGTAGCGCCCACGACGGCGCCGACCTCCATGCGCTTGGCCACGTAGCCGGGGTGATAGAGCTCGTTGACCTGGCCGGTGGCAAGGCCGATCTGGTTGCCGTAGCTGGAGTAGCCGGCGGCAGCGGTGGTTACGAGCTTGCGCTGCGGCAGCTTGCCCTCGAGCGTCTCGGACACGGGGACGGTGGGGTCGCCGGCGCCGGTGACACGCATGGCCTGGTACACGTAGCTGCGGCCCGAGAGCGGGTCGCGGATGGCGCCGCCCACGCAGGTGGCGGCACCGCCGAAGGGCTCGATCTCGGTCGGGTGGTTGTGGGTCTCGTTCTTAAACAGGAACAGCCAGTCCTGGTCCTCGCCGTCGACATCGACCTTCACCTTGACGGTGCAGGCGTTGATTTCCTCGGACTCATCGACATCGGTCATGACGCCGGTCTTCTTAAGGTACTTAGCGCCGATGGTGCCCATGTCCATGAGGCAGACGGGCTTGGCGTCGCGGCCGAGTTCGTGGCGCATCTCCATGTAGCGGTCGAAGGCCTGCTGCACCACGGCGTCGTCGATCGTCACGTCGTCCAGGACGGTGCCGAAGGTGGTATGGCGGCAGTGATCGGACCAATAGGTGTCGATCACGCGGATTTCGGTGATGGTGGGGTCGCGATCCTCATCGCGGAAGTACTGCTGGCAGAAGGCGATGTCTGCCTCGTCCATGGCAAGGCCGCGATCGGCGATAAAGGCGGCAAGGCCGGCCTCATCGAGCTCGCGGAAGCCGTCGAGCACCTCGACGGGCTGGGGCTCGGGGGTCTCCATGTACAGAGTCTCGGGCAAGTCGAGCGAGGCGATGCGCGCCTCGACGGGGTTCACCACGTAGTGCTTGATGGCCTCGATGGCGGCTTCGTCCAGAGCGCCCGAGATCATATAGACCTTGGCGGAGCGCACGGCGGGGCGCTCGCCCTGGCTGATGAGCTGCACGCACTCGCTGGCGGAGTCGGCGCGCTGGTCAAACTGGCCAGGAAGGAATTCGACGGCAAAGACGGCGCCATCGCTTGCGGGGAGCTCGTCGTAGGTCACATCGACCTGGGGCTCGCTAAAGACGGTCGGCACGCAGGAGCGGAAAAGCTCCTCGTCGATGCCCTCGACGTCGTAGCGGTTGATGATCCTCAGGGCCTCGATGCCCTTGATGCCGAGAATTTCGGTCAGCTCGCCCTTGAGCTGCTGAGCCTCGACGTCGAACCCGGGTTTCTTCTCCACGTAGATACGAGAGACCATTGGTTCCTGCCTTCCTGATCGGTTGGGCGTACGGTACGGTATGCGGCAGCGGTCGGTTTGCGGGGTCTGCCCTGCGGTCGCCTTGAGCCACATGTTTGTAAACCTCACTATGATACGACAGCTCGTGGCGCGTTGAGGACGGCGAGGGTGCTACAGTGAAGCGCAAACAAGAGAAAGGCATCACATGGCATTCGTTTCACTCGCCATCATCGCGCTCGTGGCCTTTGCAAGCCCCTTCATCGCCTCGGCGATTCCCGGAAAGCCCGTTCCCGAGACGGTCTTTTTGCTCGTGTTCGGTGCGGTGCTGGGACCCCATATGCTCGGCGTCATCCATGTAGATGCCGAGGTCTCGCTGGTGTCCGAGCTGGGTCTGGCCTTTTTGTTCCTGCTTGCCGGCTTTGAGATCGACCCTAAGAACATTACGGGTGTGGAGGGGCGCTACGGCTTGGCGACGTGGGCCGTCACGTTTGGCATCGCCTGGCTTGCCGTGCGCTTTACGCCGTGGTTCTCGGTCAGCCATTTCGACGGTATCGCCGTGACGCTCGCCCTTACTTCCACGGCGCTCGGCACGCTTGTGCCCATCATGCGCGAGCGCTCGCTCACCGGCACGCGCGTTGGCGACTCGATTCTCGCGTATGGCACTTGGGGCGAGCTCGGTCCCGTGCTCGCCATGTCGGTGCTGCTGTCTGCCCGCACCGGCATCCAGACGCTCGTGATTCTTGGCCTGTTTGCTGTGGTCTGCGTGCTGCTGGCCGTGGTCCCAAGTCGTTCCAGGCGCGTCGGCAGCCGCTTCTTTTCGTTTGTCGAGGAACGCGCCGATACCACGTCGCAGACCTTCGTGCGTCTGACGGTGTTCATCCTGGTCACGCTCGTGGCGTTCTCGGCCATCTTTGACCTCGACATCGTGTTGGGTTCTTTTGCCGCCGGCTTTGTCCTGCGCTATATCATCCCCGAGGGCAACCATACGCTCGAGACCAAGCTCGACGGCCTGGCCTACGGCTTTTTGATTCCGGTGTTCTTTACCGTATCGGGCGCAAAGATCGACCTGACGGCCGTGGCGTCGCGCCCGGGCTTGCTCGCGGGCTTTATCGTGGCGTTGCTGATTATTCGTGCCGTGCCCATCCTTATTTCTATGAGCATTTGTCCTGCGACGCGCGATGTGTCGGCGTATGGTCGCATTACCGTGGCCCTGTACTGCACCACGGCGCTTCCGATCATCGTTGCCGTGACGAGCGTTGCCGTCAACGCGGGCGCGCTGTCGCAAGATATTGCGTCGGTCATGGTTGCCGCCGGTGCCATCACGGTGTTCTTGATGCCGCTGCTCGCGCAGCTCTTCTACCGCGTGGTCGACGCCGCACCGGTCGCTGCCGTGGCAGAGGTTGCCGAGCATCCATCCGATGCGCTCGACATCTTGCGCGCCCATCACGATTTGGCGAGCCTGCTCGCACGCGAGCACGAGCTGCTGACCTCGCATGGACATGGGCGTTCGCTCGACGGCATACCTACCCTTGATTCCATTGCCGACCGCCTCTCGACCGAGGCGGCAAGCGGGCACATCGATGCCCGTATCGTGGACGCCGCTCATTTGCTGGCCGAGAAGACCTATGGCGACGAGATCGACCCGTCCAAGCTGACTCCGCGTGAGCGCCGCCGCCTGGAGCGCGCCAAGCTCGCCGTGCACGAATACCGCCGCCGCATGCTGGAGCTCTACGCGCGCGATGAAGCCCAGGACGACGACGGTAAGTAGT
>CATVQO010000082.1 GCA_958346165.1 uncultured Collinsella sp.
CGTCGTTGACCGAACTTTTTTCGCCCGCCTGCCATTTGTGTCCGCGCCGTTGCGGTGCGGCGCGCGATGAGGGCGCGCACGGCGTCTGCGGTGCTAACGACACGCTCAAGGTGGCCCGCGCCGCGCTTCATATGTGGGAGGAGCCGCCTATCTCGGGCGAGGCCGGTTCGGGCGCGATCTTCTTTAGCGGTTGCTCGCTTAAATGTACCTACTGCCAGAACCACGAGATCTCGACCGGCAATTTTGGCCTTGAGATTTCGCCTGAGCGCCTGGTCGAGATTATGCTGGAACTGCAGGACCAGGGTGCCAACAACATCAATTTGGTGACGGCGACGCACTATGCGCACCTGTTGCCTGCCGTGATTGCCGCGGCACGGGCGCGCGGACTGGTTATCCCGATCGTCTACAACACGAGTGGTTACGAGCGCGCGAGTGCCGTGGCGGCGCTGGGCGACCTGGTCGATGTGTGGCTTACCGACTTTAAATATGCCAATGCCGGGCTTGCGCAGTCGCTCTCTCATATAAAGGACTACCCACGTGTGGCCGTGTCAGGCCTGGCTCAGATGGCGCGCGAGATCGAGCGCCGCGGGGGAGAGATGGTGGATGAGGGCGGGCTCATGAAGCGCGGCATGATTGTGCGCCATCTGGTACTGCCGGGACATGCAGACGATTCGTGTCGCGTGCTGGACCTGGTGTGGCAGACGGTGGGCGACGTGCCGATCTCGGTCATGAACCAGTACACGCCCAATGCGCTCATGCGCGAGCAGGGCGGCGAGTTGGCGCGCGCCGTGACGCGCGAGGAGTACGAGCAGGTGCTCGACCATGCCGACGACCTGGGCTTTACGACAATGTTCTGGCAAGAGGGCGGCGCGGTAGACGAGAGCTTCACCCCCGCCTTCGACACCACCGGCGTCCTCACCAGCGCAAAGTAGAGCGCACGCTGATGATTTTTCTGGGACGGGGATTAAAAAATCATCGAGAGGATCGCCTGTTCGAAAAGTTGTCAAAATAGCCGCGTCCCAAAAAGACTGGTTATTGGGCGTTGACAGTTGGCGAGCCGTAGGTAAAATATCGACTTGTCCTGGGGACGTAGCTCAGTTGGGAGAGCGCTGCCGTCGCATGGCAGAGGCCGAGGGTTCGACTCCCTTCGTCTCCACCCATGGATTTGATAAGCCGCTGACATTGTGTCGGCGGCTTTTTTTAAAAGAAAGGGCTATACCATGGCCGAGCTTGAGTCCCAACCATTGTCCGACGAGGAGCGCGCCGAGTTGGAAGAGCTCCGCGCTGAGAAGGCCCGCCGCGAGGCTCGGGAAGAGGCCCGTCGCGAGCGTGAGGAGCTGGCTGCCCTGCGTGCCGAGCGTGCGAAGGCCGAGGAGGCCGCCGCGAACGCCGCATCCGCATCGGCGCCCGCGCCCGCACCCAAGCCCGCTGCTGCGAAGCCTGCACCTGCCGCGCCCAAACCTCAGCCTAAAAAGGCCGCCCGTCCCAAGTCCGTCGAGCCCAAGCCGAGCCGTGACGAGATGACCTTTGCCCAGCGCATGGTTACCTCCAAGGAGCCTATGGGCGAGAACGAGATCCCTGGCATGGCGCCGGCTCAAAAAATCATCATTGTCCTTGCCCTCATCGCGTTTGTCATCTTTATGGGCTACACGATCCTGACCAGCATGGGCCTGCTCTAACCGACTCGCATCGGGCGTCATGTCCGCATGCTCTGCTCTCGTCCAACCCTCAAATTCTGCACCACACATCCGAAAGGTCGCCCCATGGCTTTGACCGACATCTCGCATCCCACCGACATTGCAATGCTCACCGATCTGTACGAGCTCACTATGGCCCAGGGCCTGTGGGAGAGCGGCAAGGCCAATGAGCAGGGTTGTTTTACCGCGTTTTACCGCGACCATCCCTTTGGCAGCGCCTATGCCGTCATGTGCGGCACCGCCGAGCTGCCCGAGCTCGTCGAGAACCTGCGCTTTACGCCCGAGGATATCGACTACCTCGCCTCGCTTGAGGCCCCTGCCGGCGGCGCGATGTTCAAGTCCGCATTCCTCGACTACCTGCGCGATTTTCGTGCGCATGTAAATATCGACGCCGTCCCCGAGGGCGAGCTCGTCTTTCCGCGCGAGCCCATGGTGCGCGTCACCGGTCCTGCGCTCGAGTGCCAGCTGCTTGAGACGGCGCTGCTCAACATCGTCGGGTTCCAGACGCTTGTCGCCACCAAGACGGCGCGCGTGGTGCTCGCCGCCGACGGTCGCCCCGTGGCGGAGTTTGGCCTGCGCCGCGCCCAGGGTCCCGATGGCGGCCTGGCCGTTGCGCGCGCGAGCTACGTTGCCGGCTGCTCCTCTACGTCCAATGTGCTCGCCGGCCGCCGCTATGGTATTCCCGTCTTTGGCACGCATGCGCACAGCTGGGTGATGAGCTTCGATTCCGAGCTCGAGGCCTTCCGCGCCTTTGCCAAGTCGAGCCCCAAGAACTGTACGCTGCTCATCGACACCTATGACGTGCGCGAGGGCTGCGAGCATGCCATTACGGTTGCCAAGGAGATGGAGGCGGTGGGCGAGCGTCTGTCGGCTATTCGCATCGACTCCGGCGACCTCGCCAAGCTCTCCAAGTATGTTCGCGGCCGTTTTGATGCCGAGGGCCTGCCCTATGTGGGGATCTCGGTTTCCAACGATCTTGACGAGTACACGATTCAGTCGCTGCTGGACCAGGGCGCGCCCATCGATAGCTTTGGCGTGGGTACCAAGCTCGCGACCTGCTATGACCAGCCGGCGCTGGGTGGCGTGTACAAGCTTTCCGCCCGCCGTGCGAGCGAGGCAGATCCATGGACGCCGGTGGTCAAGCTCTCCGAGCAGCCCTACAAGCGCACGATCCCGGGCGTGCAGCGCGTGCGCCGTTATTACGACGGCTTTGGCGGCCCGGTCTGCGACATGATCTACGACGAGGACCATCTGGCGGGGGAGGGCGCCGCGCGCGGCAATACCCTCGTGGCCGTGAATGATGCCGCCCTGGTGACCGATGTGTCGGAGCTTGAGTATCGCGAGCTGCTGGTGCCGATCGTGCGCGATGGCAGTGCAGTGGCTCCGCGTGAGAGCATCCAGGACGCGCGCGAGCGCTGTGTTTGGGCGCTCGATCATCTGGACGCAGCTTTCAAGCGCTTCCTGTACCCGCAGACCTATGTGGTGGGCATGGAGCAGGGCCTGGCTCAGGTACGCGACGAGCTCGTGCGCAAGAACATGGCCGCGGCCTCTGCCTTTCCCTGGGCAAAATGATCCGCATGCGACGGAGGAAAACGGATCATTTTTCTCGCTTGCCCGTTCGTCCGTTCGCTGAACAGTCGATTGGTTTGACGTATGACGACTTCTTATAAAACGATGGTGGTAAAGATCGGTTCGTCCACGGTGGTGGGCGCCGACGGCAAGGTCAACCGCACCTTTATCGGCGGGCTTGCCGATCAGGCCGCAGCCCTGCGCAAGCTCGGCTGGCGCCTGGTCGTGGTGAGCTCGGGCGCTATCGCCTGCGGCTATCCCGTGTTGGGCTTCGACCGCAAGCCGGTCGGCGACCTGCCGAGCCTGCAGGCCTGCGCCTCGGCTGGTCAGTGCATCATCTCGTCGGCCTACGACGAGGAATTCCATGCACGGGATCTGCTCACCTCGCTCGTGCTGCTCACGCGTCACGACACGGCGCGTCGCACGTCCTACCTGCACGCGCGCGACGCCCTGCTGCGCCTGGTGGAGCTGGGCGTGGTGCCGGTCGTCAACGAGAACGACACCGTTACCGTCGACGAGATCAAGTTTGGCGACAACGACACACTGGCGGCGCTTGTGAGCTGCCTGGTTTCTGCCGATCTGTGCGTGACGCTCTCGGACATCGATGGCCTCTATACTGCCAATCCGCATGAGGACCCCACGGCCGAGTTTGTTCCTGTCGTGCATAAGATCGATGCCAAGATTATTGCCTCGGCGGGCGATTCTTCCACATCGGTGGGCACGGGCGGCATGATTACCAAGATTCGCGCGAGCCGCATCCTGATGACGGCGGGCATTCAGAGCGTGATTTGCTCGGGCGAGGAGCCCGATGCGCTCGTGCGCCTCGCCCGCGGCGAGAGCGTGGGCACGCTGTTCGATCCGCCGGCGGAGCGTCTGGACATCGCACCCCGCAAGCTGTGGATCGCACTGGGCGACAAGGCGCATGGCTCGGTGACGGTCGATGATGGTGCTGCGAAGGCGCTGGTCAGCCGTGGTTCTTCCCTGCTTGCGGTGGGTATTCGCGAGGTCGATGGCCAGTTTGCCGAGGGCGATGTGCTCGACGTGTGCGACCCGAGCGGTATGGTTGTCGCCCGCGGTATCGCCGAGGCCGATTCGGACGTGCTGGAACTTGCTGCCGGTCGCCGCCAGGACCAGATCGCCAGCAACCGCCTGCTCGCTAACCTGGCCGAGAAGCCGGCGATACACAGGGATAATTTAATCGTCTTCGCATAACCAATTGACGCTGCAAACGCCCCTAAGCGGCAATCTGACGTTCAATCGTCGGGCATGACCAAAAGGTCAATGCCCTCCTCTTTCACGTCACCTTGCTCGCTTAGGGGCGTTTTCGCTTTCCGTTCTCTACCTGCGGCATTGTCGTTGCCGGCACTTGTTCGGCACTTGGGGACGTTCTTTTTGTGCCGGCAGGTGGGGACACTCCTTTGCTAGAAGATCTGGCGCAGGTCTCCTCGGTTGAGGGCTTCGTTGAAGAGGTGCTTGAACACCACGCTGCCGTGCAGGCCATCGTGTTCAAACTCGTTCGTCACCCAGGCATGCGAGTTGCCCACGCGACTGAGCGTGTCGAGCTGCAGACCCGAATCCACGTACATGTCATCGAAGTACACGGCGGCCTGGAGTGGCACTTCGTTGCAGGCCAGGCGCTGCGAGTCGTAGATCTTGTCCCAGCTGGTGTCTTCCATCAGCAGGTCCATGGCGGGCTTGAAGGGCTTGAGCTCGGGCATCTGCTCAAACATCCACGGGAACATGGCCTCGCCGGTAAACATGAGCGGGCGCGCGAGCGTGTCGAACTCGGCGCGGTGTGCCTTTTCCTCTGCCGCGGCCCAGCGAATGGGCATGGTGTCGCCGTCGGCGTAGATGAACTCCTGCAGCGTCCAGTACAGCGGATTCGTGCGTGTGTTGGTGCGCTCGAATGCGCGCATCAAAAAGCCGTCGGATACCGAGGAGCCGCAGCTCAGCGTGCCATCGCCATCAACAAACGCGTGGTCGATAATCCAGTGCATGCGCTCAAAGCTCGGCTTCATACCAAAGTCGCTGCCCATGAGCTGTAGGCGCTCGACCGTCATCGGCGAGCCGTCGGGCAGCACGGGCTTCTGTGCCTCGAGCGCATCGGCCAGGGCTGCCACGCGCTCGACGTCGGCGGGGTAGCGGTCGTAATACTGCTGCGTCTTGGCGGCCATGCGCGGGAAGGTGTGCGCGTAGACCTCGCTGGCGCTCGCCGGCACGTGGGGGATGCCGCCGCAGGTAAAGCTCGCCGCCACGCCCTCGGGGAAGAGCGACAGATAACTCAGCGTCAAAAAGCCGCCGTAGCTCTGGCCGAGCGTGACCCAGGGCTTACCGCCAAAGCCCACCAGGCGCAGGTACTCAAAATCGCGCACGATGGAGCTGACGAGGTGGCGCTTGAGGAAGTCCGCCTGCGAGCGTGCGGCATCGGAGCCGGCCGCCGTCGCGCGCTCGCCCAGAGCCGCGATCGTACGCCCGTCTACACAGCTGCTGCGCCCCGTGCCGCGCTGGTCGGGAAGGACCACGCGGAAGTGTTTGACGGCTTCCTCAATCCAGCCGTCGCTCGTGGGTGAGAGCGGACGCGGGCTCTCGCCACCAGGGCCGCCCTGCAAAAACAGGAGCAGCGGCAGATCGTCGTTGATGCGGTCGGGCGCGCAAACCACGCGGTAGAAGAGCTTGATGCTCTCGGGCGCGCCGGCGATTGGTGCCGGCATAGCGCCGCGGCGCATGGTGTTGCCGACGGCCAGGAGCATCGGCTCCAGGCCGCGCCAGTCAAGGGGGACGTCGATGCTGTGGTCCTCGACATAGAGGCCGGGGACGTTGTATGAAGTGATGAGGGCCATGCGGTACTTCCGTTCGTTGCGGTGTTTCGGGTTGACCAATTCTACCGCCGCGGGCGAGGCCATGCGCAAATCGGCTACCATGGTTGCAAACTTCTAGGAGAAAGGGCCGCCCATGTCGGTCGATATAGCCACGTATGTCCACGATCTTGCCGTTGCCGCCAAGGCAGCGTCGGTCTCGCTTGCCACGGCGAGCGATGAGCAGCGCCAGGAGGCCGTGCGCGCCATGGCCGCAGCACTGCGCAACGGTGTCGACTCCATCGTCGCCGCCAACGAGCTCGATATGTCCGC
>CATVQO010000083.1 GCA_958346165.1 uncultured Collinsella sp.
ACGTAGACGTTTCCTCGACGGTTCCGCGGCGCACTTGGGCGCGCCAGGTAAAGTAGCCGCGCAGCTGTCGGTCGCTCATGGCGTTGTAGGTGGGAAAGTACGACTTAAAGGTGCCGTTGTAGGGACAGTCGTCCTCAAAGTCGGCCATCAGCAGGCCCTGGCGGTAAAAAAGCTCGGCTTCCGAAAGCCAGCGGCCCGCACCGCCCTTGGGGTCATCCTGCCAACGCGATATCTCGCGCATTTTACGGTACTGGTCGGGGAGGAAATTCTGCATCTGTCGGCCGGTTTTGAGAATCGGCTCGTCTGCGTAGATTTCGTTTGAGAAGCGGGTGGACTGATGGGTCCGGGCCTCGGCCATAATGCGCTCGATGAGCATCTTGATGTCCTGGTCGGCCACCGCTTCTCCTCTCCTAACGCAGCTACGGTGACCTCATATCATAGCACAGCATCAAACAGATGTTCGAGATACCGCTGCGTTGATAGATTTAGAACAGGAGGGCGTAGATGACGGCGATGACGACGGAGGGGAGCATATTGGCCGTGCGGAAGGTCTGAGGACGGATGAGGTTGACGCCGACGCAGAAGATGAGCATGGAGCCTACGAGCGAAAGGCTGTCGAGGGCTGCCGTGGTCATGATGGGGGAGAGCGCGCCGGCAAACAACGTGATCGTCCCCTGGAACACGGCGACGGGCAGGGCGGAGAAAATGCAGCCGCGGCCAAGCGACGCCGTCATGGTGCAGACGATGATGCAGTCCAGTGCGCCCTTGAGGGCAAGCGTTGACCAGTCACCGAGCAGACCGTCCTGAATCGAGCCCACGATGGCCATGGCGCCGATGCACACCGTGAGCGATGTCGAGACAAAGGCGTTGGTGAACTCGTTGTCACCCTCGCTGCCGGTTTTTCGCTTGAGCCATTCGCCAAGGTTCTCGATGGCGGCTTCCAAGTTGACGGCCTCGCCGATGAGCGAACCGAGCGCAAATGAGACGATGAGCATGGTGGTGCCGGTGGTCGCTAGCGCCTTCCCATCGATAAGGAGCATCTTTTGCATGGTGCCGCCAAGGCCGATAAACAGGACGCACAGCCCCGATGCTTTCATGAGCGTGTCTTGGATGCGCGGTGTGATGAAGCGGCCGCCCGCTAATCCCAAAAGACCGCCCGCAACTAAAAGCACAACGTTGATGATTGTTCCCAAGCCCGGCATGAGCCCTCCTGTATTGATGCCAACGTGGCAATCGTAGCAGAACGAAATGCGAGGCACATCGCGACTCATCTAATACGTTATATAAGTGGTGTTAGGAATGATGTGCAGCATTTAAGCCTCAGGTGGTTGTCGGGACATAGGGATAGTATTCAAAGCGCAGTGTCATAAGCCGCTGCGGGGATTCAATAGCCGCGGCGATGATATTGGCATCGCGGGCACGATCAAACCCTTCGAGTTCGATCTGATACGAGACGTCTTGCATAATGTCCAGACGTCGCCAAGCTAGGAGTGTGTCACCATCGAATTCCAAGGTCTTGCCTCCGTCTGGAGCAACGGCGTATAGACGCAGCTTGGCGGTGGTTGCAGGGTCGACAACCGTGACCTTTTTAATTTCGTTTCGAGTATTCTTGGCGCCCAACAAGGTGAGCAGTGTTGGGGCCACGACCTCGCCCGATGGCAAAAAGACGACTTCGATGGATTCAGGAAATGCGATGATAGCCGACTTGCGGACGGGCTGATTGGCGGCGGCAACTTCGATGTTCGCAGCGTCGATGACCTCCGTGTGGTCGAGCGCGGCAAGCACGCAGCAGTTACCTTCATCGATCTCTTGAGGATCAGCAAGCCCCAGACTGTCCGCGAACTCGGGATCGTTTGGATCGGCAGCGGGCTCATTCGGCGCTTCGAAAGAAGCTGGGACGCTGTTTGTCGGCGACAGCGTGTCGCCCGCACCTGCTTCTTTGTCCGCGCTCTCTTCTTGTATGGTTGCGTTGATGGGTTCGTCGTTTGGGGGGAGCGTCTTGGCGTCAAACGCGGAGGGGAGAATTCCGATGGCTCCGGATCCGTTCCACTCCATTTCGAGAAGCGCCGGGTCGGCAAGAATGCGTTGCCTGCTTTGCGCGCGGGCATCGATTTCAATAGGGCCTGCCTCTATCCCTCGTGTAAGGCTGAGTGATCCGGCTGGCTTCTCGAAATGAGCGTCTGTGTCTTTGGTACTGACGGCGTAGAACAGCAGGGACGCTTCTCCCGCCGCGATGGCATCGGTACCGGCTTTGGTCAGCCGCAACGATGCCGTGAATGAGAGGGTGGGCTGCGTGTCGTCTGCATTCGCGGCGGCGCAGCCCAGACATATACCGCCTCCTTTCTCAAAAAACGTACCGTCGAAGGCGACCTTCGCTCCGTTCGCCGAGTCATCGACCGAAGCGATGTCGATGCGCAGCTCTAAATTGCATGGATCGCCATCTGCATCGAGCACAACCGAGCGCCACGTGCAGACGGCGCACCCCGCCTGGGAGCCGTTTGCCTTGTTCGAACGATTGATATCCACGACTATCGAGCCGTCCGTATTACGACGAAGGCATCCCGAGGTTGAGATTGCGGCCTGTGCGATCGAAAAACGCTTGCACGCAATGGCGCTCGACGGATTTGGTGCGGAGCTTAGGGCCGCTGGTAAGGAGTCTGCCATGACAGGAGTCGCCCAAGCGGCGACAGGCGTTCCGGTTGCGAGCGCGCCGCAGAGTGCGACGACGGGCAAAAGGTTCTTCGATGCCATGGGGTCTCCTTAGCTAATTTAGTGCGGCCTGTTCATGTTTTGTTTCTGGCTGTGTTTGATGTGCAGACCGAGGCCGGCGGTTCCCGCGCCTGCTGCTGCGGCGCCTGCTGCCAAGAGCCATCGTTTGTCGCCTGTCTGCGCCAACGGTTCCTCGCGGTCGCTGCGGTCGAGCTCCGAGAGGTCGACCGTCACTTGCGTGGCGGCCTGCGCCTGTTCTTGCTGGGCAAAGGCCATGGCTGGCCCAAACGCTAGGATGCTGACGGCGGCGGCCAGGGCGACGGCCTTATGCCGTGTGCGCACCGGGCTCGACCGTCCAGGTGATCGTTGCAACCTGATCGCCTTCGCCGGTTACGCGGAAGATGTCGCGCGTGACGCGGGCGACGTTTCCGCTTGTCTTGAGCTTAATTTTGTCCGTGCCACCGGCAATGCCCTGGTAGCCCATGTCGAAGGCTGCATTCTTGGAAAGATCGAGGCCCGTTCCCTGCATTGCGGCGCTGGCGTTCTGGAGCGCGCCGTCGGGGCCGACCTTAAAGTCGATGGAGTTCTGCGCGGTTCCGGCCTTGGCGTCGGCGGCAATGGTCCAGGTGTTCATGGCGTCGATCTTCATGTTGGTGACATGGATGCCGTAGGCCGAATGATTGTCGATGGTGGTCGCGTCTTCTGAGGGGCCCTGAAGCGTGCCGTCGGCCTTGGCGACGAAGGGAATAACCGTCGGAACTTTGAACTCAACGTTGTCGATCTCGGTCCTGACCATTACCTTCGTGGTCCCAACGCGCCCGGCTGCCATAGCTGGCGTCGGGGCGGCGCCCATTGCGAGTGCGAGCGCGAGCCCTGCGCCCACGACGAGCGCTCTGGCTCCGTTCATGTTCCTGGTGATGTTCATGGTCGTTCCTTTCTATTCGCCGCGGGCTGTCCCCGCGATGATTGGACGAATGCTGGTGAATTGCGTGCGGTGCCGCGTCGGCCGGAAAGCTAGTTCTCGGCTTGCTCAACCCGTACCTTGACACGTGTCGGATTGCCGTGGCTGTCGAGGGTCTTGGCATCGAGTGCCTGGATCTCGATGTACGCCTCGCCTTCTTTGATGTCGCCGGCGGGGCACGTCTCGATTGTCTTGCCGGTCTCGACCACACCGGATTCGTACATGGTCTCGTCGTTTTGGATGACGCGGAATCGCTGGGGAAATTTATTGTCTTGGACGTTTTGCACGTTGACGCGCAGCTTGCCGTCCTCCTGCAGCTGAGCGACCGGTGCGACCGAAATCGTCATCATGTTGTCGCGGACGATGGCGTCGAGCTCATCTTGGATTTCCTGACGCGTTTTGCCCTCGGCCGTCGTAACCGAAGCGCCCGCCTCGGGTACGGGCTGCGACTGCCAAGCGTATAGTCCTACGGCGACAAGGGCACAGACGATGGCCAAGCAGGCAACGATGAGCTTCTTGCGACGACCCGGGCCTGCAAAGTGGGGTGGCTTCTTCGCGCTCATGCGGCATCCTTGGCGGTATAGATGCGCGCAAAGGTGGACGGGTTCGCTCCAAAGAGCATGTGAAGCATCAGGCGGCGTGAGTAGACAAGCTCGTCGAAGTCGGGAGGGAGCTCGATGTCGTGGATATGCGCGATGCGGTGGGCGAGCGCCGAGAACGACTCGGGGTCGCAGATCACATCGGTGGTAACGTGGTAGACCGTCGTATCGGGGAATGCCTCTTCGTCGAAAGGCAGGAGATGGGGATCGTCGTCGACTTCGATGGCGATGCCGTACTGGGGCCAGTAATATGCCATGGGAACCTCCCTGCTTCTGGGGCCAAAACTTCTGTCGGTTTTGGCTGTCGATGCCGACGGTATCAGCCACTACTTGACCAATTGCTGACCAAATGCTTGACGGATTGGTGTCTCCGCAGGTAAAAGGCGGCAAAAAATACTCCAACTTTTTTCAAGCGACAATCGCGCGGTCGGCGACGGCGGGGCCATATGTGTCAAAAGCATCGTCTGCCGAGGAAATCAAGCCGCTCGCCGAATTGCACGAACGTAAAAATCGCCAATTATGGAGACGGTCTCGAACACGTCGACGAAACGATGCGATAACATCTCCCTGCAAACACTGTAGTTAGCTAAAGGGGGAGTTCGCGTGTCTGCAACCATCAAACCCTTCACCGACGAGTTCGAAGAGTATGGTCGCGATGAGTCTCGCGCATCGGGCGAGGCCTCGAGCATCTCGTTTCCGACAACGGAAGACGAGGTCCGTGCCATTTTGGAAAAGCTCCATGCCGAGCGTGTCCCGGTAACGGTTCAGGGCGCCCGAACCGGCCTTGCCGCCGGTGCCGTGCCCCACGGCGGGCATATCCTCAATACTTCCCGTATGAATCGCTACTTGGGCCTTCGCCGCGATGAACAAGGCCAATTTCTGCTGCGCGTGGAGCCGGGCGTTGTGCTCTCGGAGCTGCGCAAGCAGCTGAGCAAGAAGGTGCTGCCGACTGCTGGTTGGGACCAGGCATCGCTTGAGGCCTACGAGGAGTTCCAAGAGGCCCCCGAGCAGTTCTTTCCCACCGATCCCACCGAGGCATCTGCCTGTCTGGGCGGCATGGCGGCATGTAACGCCTCTGGTGCCCGCAGCTACGCCTACGGTCCCATGCGCCCACATATCACGGGACTCCACGTCGCGCTGGCTGATGGCGATTTGCTTGAGCTTCAGCGCGGCGAGGCTTTTGCCCAGGGCCGCCACCTGTCGCTCGTGACGGCAGTGGGCCGTACGCTCGAGCTCGATCTTCCCGGCTATACCATGCCCAAGACAAAAAATGCCTCAGGCTATTTCGTTGCGGACGAAATGGACGCCATCGACCTCTTTATCGGTGCTTGCGGCACGCTCGGCGTTATCACCGAGCTCGAGATTGCCCTGCAGGCGGCGCCTGCGGTCGTTTGGGGTGTGAGCTGCTTTTTCGATAGCGAAGACAAGGCCGTGTCCTTTACCGATTCCGTGCGTCCCGTCCTGTCCCATGCGGCTGCCATCGAGTACTTCGACGCTGGCGCCCTGGATATTCTACGTCGCCAGCGCGAGCAGTCGACGGCGTTTGCCTCGCTGCCGGCGCTCGACAAAGAGGCCAAGGTCTGTGTGTACGTGGAGCTCGACTGCGATGACGAGGCCCAGGCGACCGAGGAACTGTACCACCTGGGATGGGTGCTCGAGTTTGCGGGTGGCCGCGACGATGCGACATGGGTCGCGCGCACCGAGGTTGATCGCGAGTGCCAGCGGTTCTTCCGCCATGCGGTCCCCGAGAGCGTCAATATGCTTATCGACGAGCGTCGCCGCACGGATCCCACCATCACCAAACTGGGTTCGGACATGTCGGTGCCCAATGCACGCCTTGCCGATGTCGTGGTCCTCTATCGCCGCACACTGGCCGAAAGCGGGCTTGAATCTGCTGCCTGGGGGCACATCGGTAACAACCATCTGCATGTGAACATCCTGCCGCGCGATGCGCAGGACTACCGTCGCGGTGGCGAGCTGTTTGCCCAGTGGGCTGCGGAGGTAACGGCTATGGGCGGTGCCGTTTCTGCCGAGCACGGCGTCGGCAAGATCAAGGCGGGCTTCTTAGAGACGATGTACGGTCACGAGGCCATGGTCGAGTCGGCGCGGCTCAAGCTCCAGC
>CATVQO010000084.1 GCA_958346165.1 uncultured Collinsella sp.
TGTTACAGGTCGAGACATAGGCCGGGGCGAGGTTGGTCATCGTCATCGAGCGTGGATTATCGGACACACGAGCGTGGAAAATCTTCCGCCTAGTGAATGAGCGTGGATAATCTGCCACTTTGGATTCGATGGCACGGCAAAGTGGGAGATTATCCACGCTCGATTTCAAACGGAAGAAAATCCACGCTCGATTTTGCCTGGGAAGAGCAATCTTCTGTCTGGGCAGCCCCGATCTCGACCTATATATAGGTGCAAATAAGCTGGTATCGAAGTTCGATACTGAAGGTGTACTCCACTACAGCAAAGTGTTACCTTGGGAAACGTCACCTCAGTATCCAAAACCACTGTCCTTCATATCCAAACTCAATAAAACCGCAGGTCACGGCTATATAGATACGCCCGGCACCGTGTATCTAGAGGTTTTCGTTGACAGCCCCCAAGGTGGCATCGTATTATCTTCTTCGTTCGCGGGGGCGGCGGTCCAAAAGACCAAAGGACCTGCGGATACTTGAACGATTGGGAGTTTGCCCGAGTGGTTAATGGGGACGGGCTGTAAACCCGTTGGCTCTGCCTACATAGGTTCGAATCCTATAGCTCCCACCCGTCAAGTGCCTGTATAGCTCAGTCGGTAGAGCACTTCGTTGGTAACGAAGAGGTCACCAGTTCAAGTCTGGTTGCAGGCTCCATCCGGCGGTGTAGCTCAGTTGGTTAGAGCACACGGTTCATACCCGTGGCGTCACTGGTTCGAATCCAGTCACCGCTACCATAGGTAACACGGTGGCTTCTCAATAGTATGTTGAGAGGCCACTATGGTATAAAGGCAAAGTCCCGTCCGGGGACGACCTGTTAAGAGGAGGGCTTTATGGCCAAAGAGAAGTTTGAGCGCACTAAGCCGCATGTTAACATCGGCACCATTGGTCACGTCGACCACGGCAAGACCACGCTGACCGCTGCCATCACCAAGGTTCTCTCCGAGACCGAGGGCTGCAAGGCTGACTTCACTGCGTTCGAGAACATCGACAAGGCTCCCGAGGAGCGCGAGCGCGGCATTACGATTTCCGTCTCCCACGTTGAGTACGAGACCGCTGCCCGTCACTACGCTCACGTTGACTGCCCGGGCCACGCTGACTACGTCAAGAACATGATCTCCGGCGCTGCTCAGATGGACGGCGCTATCCTGGTCATCGCTGCTACCGACGGCCCCATGGCTCAGACCCGCGAGCACATCCTGCTCGCCCGTCAGGTCGGCGTTCCCTACATCGTCGTCTTCCTGAACAAGTGCGACATGGTCGACGATGACGAGCTCATCGACCTCGTCGAGATGGAGACCCGTGAGCTCCTCTCCGAGTACGATTTCCCCGGCGACGACATCCCCGTCATCCGTGGTTCCGCTCTGGGCGCTCTCGAGGGCGACGCCAAGTGGATGGACGCCATTCGCGAGCTCATGAAGGCCGTCGACGAGTACATCCCGACGCCTGCTCGTAACAACGACCTCCCGTTCCTGATGGCCGTTGAGGACGTTATGACCATCTCCGGCCGTGGTACCGTTGCTACCGGCCGTGTCGAGCGCGGTGAGCTCAAGCTCAACGAGCCCGTCGAGATCGTCGGCATCAAGGATACCCAGAACACCGTCGTTACCGGTATCGAGATGTTCCGTAAGTCCATGGACTTCTGCGAGGCTGGCGACAACGTCGGTCTGCTGCTCCGCGGCATCAAGCGCGAGGACATCGAGCGCGGCCAGGTTCTCTGCAAGCCCGGTTCGGTTACCCCGCACACCAAGTTCACCGGCGAGATCTACGTTCTGACCAAGGAGGAGGGCGGCCGTCACACCCCGTTCTTCGATGGTTATCGTCCTCAGTTCTACTTCCGTACCACCGACGTTACCGGTACGGTCAAGCTCCCCGAGGGCACCGAGATGGCTATGCCTGGTGACCACATCACCATCGAGGGCGACCTCATCCACCCGATCGCCATGGAGGAGGGCCTGCGCTTCGCTATCCGCGAGGGTGGCCACACCGTCGGTTCGGGCATCGTCTCCACGATCATTGAGTAAATTAGCTCTTTGATATAGCTGACTTAGAGAACCCGGCACTTATATGGGTGCCGGGTTCTTTTCTGCAATGGATATTGAGCCGTTGCTGGTGTCGAGAGGATTGATAATGGTCCTGGATGCACCGTCGATTAGCTCTCGATGGCTTCATTGATGTGTTCCAAATATGAATGGATCCACCGAGAACCAATTGACTCGAGGTTTTCATTGACAGCACTTACGTGGAGCTGATAAAGTAACAACTCGTGCCCGTACGGGGCGGAAATGAAAGGTTCAGGATACATGCGTACTCTAGTTACTCTTGCGTGCACTGAGTGCAAGCGCCGCAACTATACGACCACCAAGAACAAGTCGACCATGCCTGATCGTATGGAGATCAAGAAGTATTGCCCCTGGTGCCGTCACCACACGCTGCACAAAGAGACTCGCTAGTCTCTAGTCACATACGCCAGTAGTTCAATTGGTAGAGCATCGGTCTCCAAAACCGAGTGTTGAGGGTTCGAGTCCTTCCTGGCGTGCCAGTCATTATTCCGTAAGCTCCCAATTGGGGGCTTACGGTTTACTCATGTATAAGCGCATTGCGCGGAGGTAACCCAAATGGCCAACAAGAAGAACAAGAAGAAGGCTCAGCAGCCGGCACCTGCCAACAAAGCTGCCGCCAACTCCAAGGTTGAGGCCAAGAAGGCCGTTGCCAAGAAGAACGAGAAGGCTGCGAAGTCCAAGAAGAACGAGAAGCCTGGTTTCTTCGCCCGCACCAAGAAGTATTTCGCTTCGGTCAAGTCCGAGATGAAGCGTGTCACGTGGCCCGATAAGAAGGAGCTCGTGAACTACTCGGTTGTTGTTTGCGCTTCTCTGATCGTCGTCGGCGTCGTCATCGCTCTGCTCGATGCTGGCTTTGGCGAGGCTCTTGCTCTGTTCTCTGGATTGAGGGGCTAAACCATGTCTAAGCGTTGGTACGTCGTTCACACTTACTCTGGATACGAGAACCGCGTTAAGTCCGATCTCGAGCATCGCATCGAGACTATGGGCATGCAGGACCGTATCTTTGATATCGAGATTCCTATGGAGCGCGTCACCGAGATTAAAGAGGGTGGCAAGCGTGAGACCAAGGATTCCAAGATCTTCCCGGGTTATGTCCTGGTCCGCATGGAGATGGATGACGATGCTTGGACGTGTGTTCGTAACACGCCTGGCGTCACCGGTTTCCTAGGCGGCAACGGCAAGCCCGCTCCGCTTTCCCGCGACGAGTACAACAAGATGACTCGTCGTCCCGGTAAGGGCGATTCGCCCAAGCGCACCTCGGTTGATATTGAGGTCGGTACGTCCGTCCGCGTCACCGATGGCCCGCTTACCGACTTTGATGGCAAGGTCTCCGAGGTTAACACCGAGGCTGGCAAGCTCAAGGTCACGCTGATGATCTTTGGCCGCGAGACGCCGGTCGAGCTCGACTTTAACCAGGTCGCTGTCATCGCTTAAGTTTTCGTCCGTTCGCGCGAGCGTGCTTCTTCTGTGACTGCTCATCTCAGGAGTGCTTCTAACACGTGCGTGCTTACGATATAGCAAGTACTTCACACTCGTGATTCGAAAGGAATGACCATGGCTGAGAAGAAGGTTGCCAACGTCATTAAGCTCCAGATTCCTGCTGGTGCCGCTAACCCCGCTCCTCCCGTCGGCCCCGCCCTGGGCGCTGCTGGCGTGAACATCATGCAGTTCTGCCAGGCATTTAACGCCGAGACGCAGGACAAGAAGGGCGACATCATCCCCGTTGAGATCTCTGTCTACGAGGATAAGTCCTTCTCCTTCATCACCAAGACCCCGCCGGCGGCTCACCTCATCAAGAAGGAGCTGAACCTCAAGTCTGGTTCCGCTAAGCCCCAGGCCGACAAGGTCGGTCAGCTCTCCCAGGAGCAGCTCACCAAGATCGCCGAGATCAAGATGCCGGACCTCAATGCCAACGACATTGACGCCGCCAAGAAGATCATCGCCGGTACCGCCCGTTCCATGGGCGTCACCATCGCTGAGTAGCGATTTCTTATGGTAACGGCGGGTGCTCCGACCGGGGCGCCCGTTAAATGTGTGCAATAGGGCACACGATACGATGTGGGAGGGCTCACGCCCGTTTAACCACAGGAGGTAATGCACATGGCTAAGCATGGTAAGAGCTATAACGCCGCTGCCGAGAAGATCGACCGCGCCACGCTCTACACCCCCCTTCAGGCTGCCAAGCTCATCAAGGAGCTCGACACCGCCAAGTTCGACGAGACCGTCGAGGCTCACTTCCGTCTGGGCATCGATACTCGTAAGGCTGACCAGAACATCCGTGGTTCCATCTCCCTGCCCCACGGCACCGGCAAGACCGTTCGTGTTGCCGTCTTCGCCGAGGGCGAGAAGGCCCGTGAGGCTGAGGCTGCCGGCGCCGACATCATCGGTTCCGACGAGCTCGTCGCCCAGATTCAGAAGGGCGAGATCAACTTCGACGCCGCTATCGCTACGCCGAACATGATGGCCAAGGTTGGCCGCATCGGTAAGATCCTTGGTCCCCGTGGCCTCATGCCGAACCCCAAGCTCGGCACCGTGACCATGGACGTCGCCAAGATGGTCTCCGAGCTCAAGGCTGGCCGCGTTGAGTACCGCGCCGACCGCTACGGCATCTGCCACGTGCCCCTGGGCAAGAAGTCCTTCTCTGAGCAGCAGCTCGTCGAGAACTACGCTGCCCTGTACACCGAGATTCTGCGCGTCAAGCCCTCTTCTGCTAAGGGCAAGTACGTCAAGTCCATCTCCGTGTCTTCCACCATGGGCCCTGGCGTCAAGGTCGATCCCGCTGTCCAGCGTGACTTCCTGGCTGAGTAACTGCTAGTTACTGCCTGAGTACAGCAAGCATTGCTAAAGAAACCCGGTTCTGCCTTGTGCAGGACCGGGTTTCTTGCTATCGCGTCAAAAGCACCATAAAGGGGACAGTGTCCCCTTTATGGTGGTTACCAGGGTGTTCTGGCTGTTGAAGACTCGATGGCTTCGTGGCGTTTGAGCTCGCGGCGCATGGTTTGTGAGTTGAGCCAAGCTGCTTGCCAGCCGCGGATGGGGTAGTGCGTCTGGTCGAGCTCAAACTGCGTATAGCCGCAGGCGTTGATGATCGTCGTTCCACACACATGCTGACGCTCGCGCTGAAAATCGCAACCGTAGCTTTGGTGCACATGCCCGTGCACCATGTAGTCGGGATTCCAGGATTCGAGTGCTGTGTTAAAACACTCGAATCCTCGATGCGGCAGATCGTCCAGATCACCCATACCGGCGGCGGGTGCATGGGTAAGCAGAATGTCGCACCCGCCGACCATCCTAACCTTACGCGACAGCTTACGCATGCGCTTGGACATCTCGCGTTCGGTGTACATGTTGGCGCCGTCGCGATAACGCATGGACCCGCCAAGGCCCGCAATGCGAATCCCTCGGTACGTGTACACGCTGTCCTCTACGCAGATACATCCACCCGGTGCATGACGTGCGTAGCGGTCATCGTGATTGCCGCGCACGTAGATGAGCGGTTTGTTGATGACCGTAACCAAAAACTCAAGATAGTCCGGGTCCAGATCGCCGGCGGACAAAATCAGGTCGACTCCCTCAAAGCGTTCCTTGCGAAAGCACTCCCAAAGGCATCGTTCTTCGGTATCGGCTATGGCAAGGATTTTCATAGGGCAGGGACTTTCGGCTCATCGTCGAGCTGCGGAATGGTGCCTACCACGTTGTCCGCCAGCCAATTCATCTCGACAATCTGCGTGCTCGGCAGCGGAGGGAAGCCTTCGATCTGTACCACGCCGTTCTGGCTGTGGAGCTCGCCGCCAAAGGGGTTGATGGATCCCACAACAATGCCGTTGCGGAGCAACTGCACGAGTTTGCGCGTTTGGTAGGGTAGGCCCGGAGCGTAACGGATGTCGATAACGCCGGAGCTCATGCCATACCAGTAGTTGACAGCGCGCACTTGGTTGTCGTCGCTGGTCTCGTCCCACGTGCCGTGAAGAAGGCTGCGAACGATGAGCTCGTAGTAACGGCCCCAGTTCCATACGGGCATGGCGATGCCGGTGACTTTGCCGTCGACCAAGCGGTGAAGCCCGTAGGCCGTTGGGTCTTCGAGCGACTTTGACATGTCAGCGCCGGTCATGACGCTTACGCCTTCGCGGCACATGGCTTCGGCAAGACCACCGGCGGGAACATCGCCCCAGGTGAGGATGACCTGCGCGCGCGGGTCGAGCAGCGAGGCGCCAATCGCAAAGGCGTTGATCTCGCTGAGTGCACCCGAGGCGAAGA
>CATVQO010000085.1 GCA_958346165.1 uncultured Collinsella sp.
AACTTCACCGACGTCAGAATCGAGTTGGGAATCGTCTTGTAGAGCTCATCGTCGAAGCCGATCACGGACACGTCGTCGGGCACACTGAGCCCTTTGTCACGTAGAGCCATCATCACACCGTTTGCCATGCAGTCGTTAGCAGCGAGGATCGCCGTGCAATCGGGTTTATCGGCAAGCACAAGGCCCGCGGCATAGCCACTATCCGCATTCCAATCGCCTTGCAGAGGCTCGGGCGGCTCAATGCCACGCGCCTCGAGTGCCGCTCGCCAACCTTTCATACGGCACTGGCTCGACAGCGACTCTTTCTTACCCGAAACGAAGTACACGTTCTTGTGACCGTGGTCCAAAAAGTACTCGCACGCCATACGCGCGCCGCCCTCTTGGTCGTCACTGACGGTAGAGCAGGTAGGATGTTCCATCGGTGTGATAATCACCGTCTTGAGGTCTTTCGGCGCCTCAAAGGTATCAAAGTCATCGACCATCTGACGCAGGTTGAAGATCATGCCATCAACAGGCAGCTGCGACATCCTGCGCGCCGCTTCGGCAAGGGTCATCTTCTCCCCCGCGCGCTTCTTAATCATCGTGAGCGCAAAGCCTCGCTCTGCGGCGGCATCGGCGATACCGTCAATCATGTCCACGTTGCCGCCCGACAAGTGGAACAGCACCACGCCGATGCACCCGTAACGGCCCAACTTGAGTGAACGCGCGGCAAAGTTCGCCCGGAACCCAAGCGCTTCCATGGCAGCATGGACCCTATCGCGTGTCGACTCTCGCACGCTATCGGGCTCGTTGATCACACGCGACACCGTCTTGAGAGAAACACCCGCGGCAATCGCCACATCGTTCATTGAGACATTTTTCTTGTCCATCGTTGCCACTACTTCTCCAGTCGGTTTTGCATCGCTTGTTTTTTGCGTTCTAGCATACACTACCTGCCCGACTGACAAATCAACCGTTTACCGGACAATATCGACCGCTCACCCGTAAATCCTTGTTGCTCTTCCAAAAATGTCTTACGTTGTCATTAACGAAATGACAACGTTGTCATTTCGCAATGCCTTCCTTAAGCAGGAAGGTTTCCGGGCAGTCCTGACCATCCATCGACGACCAGTTCCATCCACATGCATCGCGCATCAAGTAGCAAAGGAGCTCTATGGACGCCATCGTAAAGATGCTCGAAAAGCATCAACCGTTCTTCGAGAAAATCTCGAGAAACATCTACCTCCAGGCCATCAAAGACGGATTCCTTGGGTGCATGCCCATCGTCCTTACCTCTTCGATCTTTCTGCTGATCGCCACCCTTCCCGGCGTAGTTGGCATCACGTTGCCCCAGCCGCTCATCGACTGGTGCAACAAGCTGTACAACTTCACCATGGGCGTCATGGGCATCATGGTTGCCGGCACCACCGCCAAGAACTTCACGGCTTCCATGAACCGTCGCATGCCCGCCGGCAAGGTGCTCAACGACGGCTCCACCATGGTGGCCGCCCAGTGCAGCATGCTGCTGCTCGCTGTTACGCAGTTCACCACCAAGTTCGACGGCTCCGAGCTTTCGGTCTTCGATTGTACCAGCATGGGTACGCGCGGTCTGTTCTCGGCCTATATCGCCGCGTTCATTACCGTGTGGGTCTATAAGTTCTGCGTCTCGCGCGATCTGACCATTAAGCTGCCCAAGGAGGTCCCAGGCGCCATCGCTCAGAACTTCCGCGACATCATCCCCTTTGGCGGCGCCGTCATCATCTGCGGCATCATCGATGTCGTTGTGCGCAACCTCATGGGCGTTCCGTTCTCCGAGCTGCTTATCAAACTGCTCTCCCCGCTCTTCACCGCTGCAGAAACCTATCCTGGCCTTATCCTTATCCAGGCAGCCACCGCGTTCTTCTGGTTCATCGGCGTCCACGGCCCCTCGATCGTCCAGCCGGGCATCGACCCCATCCGTCTTGCCAACCAGGCCGAGAACCTGCAGGTTCTGCTGGCCGGTGGCCACCCTGCCCACTCCCTCACCTTTAACATGTCGCTCGTGGGTGAGTTCGGCGGCACCGGCGCCACGTTCATCGTGCCGCTTCTGCTGATTCTCTTTATGAAGTCCAAGCAGCTCAAAGCCGTCGGTAAAGCCTCGATTGTTCCTGTTGCCTTCGCCGTCAACGAACCGCTGCTCTTTGGCGCTCCGATGATCCTTAACCCCTACATGCTCATCCCCTTTGTTGCCGCCGGCTGCGTCAACGTGAGTGTTGCCAAGTTCTTTATCGACAACGTGGGCATGAACGGCTTCTCCTTCGTGGTGCCTTGGGCTACCCCTGCCCCCATCGGCATCTTCATCACTACAAACTTCCAGCTTATCGCCCTGGTGTTTGTCGCGATTATCATCTTGCTGGACGCCATCATCTACCTGCCGTTCTTGAAGGCATACGATAAGCTGCTCTGCGACCAGGAGGCCGAGCGCGCCGCCGAGCTGGGTCTCGAGTCCGATGGTTCCGCCACCATCGCCGCCAACGCCCCTGCGCCCGCTGTCGAGCAGGCTACCGCTTCCGTCGAGCCGACCGCCGCTGCCGCCGACAGCAAGCCTGTCGCCGATCAGCCCGAGCCCGCCGCCGACGTATCCGCTAAGAAGGACGTCGATGGCCTGAAGGTCCTCGTCCTGTGCGCCGGCGCCGGCACCTCTGCCATGCTTGCCAACGCCATCAAGGAAGGTGCCGCACAGACCGGAGAGAACATCGCTTCCTCCGCAGGCGCCTATGGCCAGCACACTGCCATCATGGATCAGTACGACGTTATCGTGCTCGCCCCGCAGGTTCGTAGCTACTACAACGACATGAAGGCCGACACCGATCGCCTGGGCATTAAGCTGCTCGCTCCGCGCGGTAAGGAATATATCGACCTTACTCGCGACCCCGCTGGCGCCATCAAGTGGCTCCGCGAGAACCTCGACTAGCTCCTCCCTCTGTTGGTGCCCGGATCCCCTGTTCGGGCACCTCTCCCTATTCCTATCCCACAGAAAGGATGACTCATGACCAATCCCATGCAGTTCCCCGACGGCTTTGTGTTTGGCGGCGCCACCGCCGCTTACCAGGTTGAGGGCGAGACCCGTACGCACGGCAAGGGCAAAGTGCCCTGGGACGATTTCCTGGCTGCTCAGGGCCGTTTCTCCCCCGACCCCGCAAGCGATTTCTACAACAAGTACCCGGTCGATATCGACCTGTGCCAGCGCTTCGGCATCAACGGCATTCGCGTCTCCATCGCTTGGAGCCGCATCTTCCCCAACGGCACTGGTGAGATTAACCCCGAGGGCGTCTCTTTCTATCACGAGCTTTTCGCCACCTGCAACAAAGCCGGCGTTATCCCCTATGTCACGCTCGATCACTTCGATACGCCCGAGGCCTTCTACCAGGACGGTGGCGAGGGATTCCTGACGCGCACGACGATCGACGCCTTTGTCGAGTACGCCAAGTTCTGCTTTGCCGAGTTTACCGAGGTCAAGCACTGGTTTACCTTTAACGAGATTCCCGCGACCGCCGAGGGCAGCTTTATCGTCGGCAACTGGCCGCACGGCGAGAAGTATCGCCTGGACAAGGCCTTCCAGCTTATGCACAACATGATGGTGGCCCACGCCAAGGCTGTCGTCGCCTTCCACGAGGGCGGCTTTGAGGGCGAGATCGGCATTGTCCAGAACCTGGAGCCCAAGTATCCCCTCGATCCCAACAGTGCTGCCGACTGCGAGGCCGCCCGCATGGCCGACGTCATCAACAACCGCTGGGTACTCGACGCCACCTTCCGCGGCCACTATGCAGCCGACACCATGGAGGCTGCGACCAAGCTGGCCCATATCGCCGGCGGCGAGCTCGACGTCCGCGACGAGGACATCGCCGCGCTGACCGCCGCGCTCCCCTACAACGATTGCCTGGGCGTCAACACCTACAAGTGCCAGTTCCTGCGTGCCGCCGAGGGCGAAAACGACATCAACCACAATGGCACCGGCGACAAGGGCTCTTCGCGCTGGTTCCTCAAGGGCGTGGGCGAGTCATGCGTGCGCGAAGGCGTTCCCACGACCGATTGGGACTGGATCATCTATCCCGAGGGCCTCTACGACCTGCTGCTTCGCATTAAGAACGATTACCCCAACTACAAGAAGATCTACATCACCGAGAACGGCATGGGCTATAAGGACGACTTCGAGGACGGCTTTATCGACGACGCCCCTCGTATCGACTACATGCGTCAGCATCTCGCGTGGATCCTCAAGGCTATCGACGGCGGCGTGAACGTCGACGGTTACTTTGTGTGGTCACTGCAGGATCAGTTCTCCTGGACCAACGGCTACAACAAGCGCTATGGCCTGTTCTACATCGACTTTGAGACCCAGAAGCGCTATCCCAAGGCGAGCGCGTACTGGTACAAGAACGTCGCGGAGACTGGCCTGCTCATGGCCTAACTTTTGCCGCATACCCCCTGTCAGCCGCATACGAATCCCTCCACGGGTTCGCATGCGGCCTTTTTTGTTTTTAACCGAGCCGCGCCGCACGTTTGTCTCGATCTGTAACATCTAACCGAGTATTTCGGCCCTAGCTGTTACAGATCAAGACAAACAGAACGCCCGAGCAGAAATATCTAAATCTGTAACACGTAGCCCACTTTCGACCGTCTACCTGTTACAGATCAAGACAATAAGATAGTCAAATCCAAACTTTCCAAGCAGTTATGAAGCATGGTTTCTAGTTTTCGGTATCACGAACATACTTTCGGTATCATTTAATGGTATTATGATATCGAAAGTATGTTCGTGATACCGAAAGGAGCCGCATGCGCCAGTTCGATTACACCACAGTCCCAGCGGAACTCGAAGCAACTCCAATCACCAACCTCCTCCTCTCGATACGCGAGCATAAAGGCCGTCAGCTTGCTCTGAGTCAAGTCAAACCCGAGCTTCTATCGTCCCTAATGGAGGAGGCTAAGATCCAAAGCACCCGATCCTCCAACGGACTTGAAGGAATTGTTACCACCCAAAAAAGACTCAAAGCGATCATGGCGTATTCCGCCAAGCCAAGCTCCCGCGCAGAGGAAGAAATTGCTGGATACCGAGATGTGCTGTCGCTTATTCACGAGCAACACGATTCCATTCCCGTAACGCCATCGGTCATTCTGCAGTTGCATCGTGACCTCATGGCGCACACGGCAATCTCGTATGGAGGCCATTGGAAAGATGGCGATAACGAAATCGTCTCCATTGACGATCAAGGTAATCGATTTGTGCGCTTTAGGCCCCCTTCGGCTCTAGCAACCCCGGGACTTATTAAAGAAGCCTGCCAATCCCTCAACGATGCTTTATCTCGCCAAGTTTGCGATCCCCTCCTTATATCGCTCCGCTTTATCTTCGATTTTGTTAGCATTCATCCCTTCAACGATGGCAATGGCAGGATGAGCCGGCTCCTTACAACGCTGCTGCTCGAAAAGACTGGATACGACGTTGCGCGTTACATCAGCATCGAACGACTTATTGAAGACAACAAAGCGCTTTACTACAACGCCCTCGCTGCAAGCTCCACTGGATGGAATGAAAATCAAAACACCGAAGTACCCTTTATCCGTTTCATGCTCGGAACAACCCTGGCCGCCTACCGACAGCTCGAGCAGCGTACCTTAATTGAATCAAGCACTCGTCCCATGTCGAAGCAAGCGCGCATCGCTGTTCTATTTCAACAGAGACCCGGCGTCATTAAGAAATCCGACATCCGGTCCAACTGCCCTGATATCAGCGAGGTAACCGTTAAACGAACCCTCGGTCAGCTTGTTAGTTGCAGCGCAATCGAAAAAACAGGAGCGGGTCGTTCGACGGGCTACATCCTCAAAGACGTCCATGCTCTAGAACTATTCTTGCAAGCCACAATACCTGATGGCGAGGCCGCAATAACAAAAGAGGCTCCAAAGGATAAGCTCCTTGAACGTGTAAACCACGCCGAGGATGAAAGCAGAGAAGGGCTCTATGAAGACTACGATTCATTCTCAATGGACATAAAGACGAAATACGGAGTCTAGTCATATCTCAGAATAGCCTCATCCTTGTTGCCCAAAGTTATTTGCGCGTCATTGTAAAGCGGTACCCCCGCGCCGGCAGGGGGGCAGAAGTATCACCTGCAGCGTTAGCTAGCAGATGACCCGCTTGTGTTCCTCGATGGCGACACGGTCCTCGGCGGAGATGCCCGGCTCGCACACCACGGCGTCCAGGCTGTCCAGGCGGCAGAAGGTGTAGAAGTCGCGCCTGCCAATCTTGCTGGAATCGGCGATCAGATAGCGCGAGTCGGCCTTGCTAAAGGCGAGCTGCTGGATGCGGCCCTCTT
>CATVQO010000086.1 GCA_958346165.1 uncultured Collinsella sp.
GCTATATAGTATGCAAAACTAGATAACCTAGAATACAATATAGCTAATGAACGGAGGATCCTTATGAACCACGCCAAACGCGTTATCCCGATGTCCGATTCGTCGGTCAGCATTAAGCCTGAGGATATTCAGCCCACTGTGCTGCCCGATGCATTTATTCAGTCCGATATCGTGCGCAAACTCAATACGTTGAGTCTGCCGCGCTATGATCAGTTGCCCAATGTGACGCTCTACCGCGACCAGGTCATTGAGTATGTTGCGCTGTGGATGGAGCCGCTGTCCATTTGCGTTGAGCAGCCCATCATTACGCCATCGATGATCAATAACTACGTGAAGGTCGGCCTGGTGCCTGCTCCGGTCAAAAAGCAATATGGTCGCGAGCAGATTGCCCGCCTGATCGCTATCTGCATCTTTAAGCAGGTGCTACCTATTGCTGCGGTGCAGGCGCTCTTTAACATTCAGCGTTTGAGCTACGATGCCCCGACGGCCTTCGATTATGTGGTCGATCAGCTCGAGGCATCGATTCGTTCGGCGTTTTCCGTCGAGCAGACTCCCGTGCCCGATACGGCGCATCAGGTAACGCGTGAGTCGCTGCTTGTGCGTAGCGCGGTATCGTCCTTCGTTTCGAAGGCTTACCTGATGAGCTATCTCAAGTTCAACGGGTTTAATAGCTAGCCGACGTATAAAACGGGCGTGACAAAGAGCCATCTGTCGCTTTGTCACGCCCGTATTTTGCTGGTTGGACTTTATTTGCCCGAAGCTACGCCCATGCCATAGCCGATGATGAGGCCGTGCATCTCGGCGTAATAGGAATCCAGGCCATTGCAGGGCATAATGATGGTCTTGGAGTCGGGCCAATGCTCAATAATGCGATCGGCCAGCGCCTGGGCGCTCGATGCGTTCTCCACATGGTCGATGACGACCTCACCGCCCGTAAAGCCCTCGGCTTCCATAGTGTCGATGATCTTGTTAAGCATCTTCTTTTCGCCACGCGTGTGCCCGACGAGTTCGATTTTACCGGCCTCGCTCGCCGTGCCCAAAATGCGGATATTGAGCTTGTTGGCAATAACGCCGGCTGCCTTAGGGATACGTCCGGCTTTGGCGAGGTTTTCGTAATTGCACAAGCTGAAGAGGATTTTGCTGTTCTGCTCAAGGCTATCGAAGTATGCGCAAGCTTCCTCGAATGAGACATTCGGATTGCTTGCAAGATAGCGGTCGAACAGCAAGAAAATGAGGTCCATTTTGCCGCCAGCTGCGCGTGAATTGACTAGATGAATCTGTCGGTCGGGCTCCTCGGCAAGAACCATATCGCGAGCCGTGGCTGCCGCGTTGTAGCTGCCCGACACGCCCTCAGAGATCGGCATGCAGATGGTCTTGTCTGCCAATTTGAAGAGCTCGGCCCACTCCCCTACGCTGGGACAAGCGCTCGAAGAAGCGTTCGTCTCCGCCTGAACAGCGCAGTTGAGCTCATGAACATCGAGCGAAAGGTCATCGACGAATTCACGCTCCCCCACTCGAATTTTGAGGGGCGCAAATGCAAAGGTGGTATGGGGCGCGGTCGGTTGCCAATCGCGGAGGTTACAGCTTGAATCGGAGATAAGTGCCCAGCTCATAGAGGGTCCTTTCTAATCGTTCCCATTCAATTATAGCCATCTTGCAGACCGATTGGGCCGCTATCTAGTATTCAAAACTAGATAGCGGACTGCACGAAAGGCAAAAGAATGGACCCCATGACTCAAAGCCACGAGGTCCATATCCGTTTGCTTTATCTGAATACTTAGTAGCGCACGAAAATGTAGTTGTTGTTCATGCCGGCGGCAACGGAGCTGATGATAACACCCGTGTTGTAGTCGGACGCATGAATCATCTGACCACCACCGATGTAAATGCCGGTGTGGTACGAGTTGACTACAACGTCACCGGGCTGCGGATCGGACACACGCGTCCAGCCCATAAAGGTACCCGTGGTGCCCAGGCGGCAATAGCGACCAGTGAGGCAATAGCTAACAAAACCAGAGCAGTCGAAGCTGTTCGGGCCAATTCCGCCCCAGGAATAAGCGCAACCAAGCTTACTGTATGCACGCGAGACAACAGAACCGCCATCAACAGACTGGCTCGGAGCAGAAGGCGTCGGAGCCGGAGCGGGCGTTGAGGGCTGCGGCGTCGGAGCAGGTGCCGGCGTAGGAGCCGGAGTGTTGCCGCCCTGGTTGTTGTTATTGCTGGTCTGGCCACCGTTGTTGGTGTTCTCGGTCGTACCAGCAGTCTCGTTGCTCACCGTGGCCTTCTCGGCGGTGCTGGCGTTGATGCCAGCCTGCAGTGCGGCGTTGGCCTCGGCCTCGGCGGCAAGCTCGGCCTGCAGCTGTGAATCCAGAGAGTTCACGACGTTCTGGGCTTCAGCCTGCTGGGCGTTAAGCTCGTCGACCTTCTTTTGCGTGGCGGCGACGTTCTTCTCCTGCTCGGCCTGCTTATCGGTGAGCTGCTGCTTAAGCTCCTTGACCTCTTGGATGGTCTGAGCCTGCTTATCGGAATCTTTGCCGTAGTAGAACAGGCGGTTGAGCATATCGCTCAGGTCATCGACACCCGTCAGAACCTGAAGTAGGCTCAGACCGCCGGTTTTGTACTCGCCGGCGACATAGGTCGAGAGCTTGGCCTGACCATCGGCGATCTCCTGCTGCTTTTGCGTGATCTCGCCGGCAGTCTGATCGAGCGCCTGCGTCTGCGTGGCGAGCTCATCGTAAATCTGCTGGGTTTGGGTACCGATCTGCTCGAGCTTCGTACGAGCAGCGGCAAGGTCGGATGCGGTATCGGCGTAGGCAGGAGCCGCGAGGCCCAAGCCCAAAACACAAGCGAGGGTTGCCGTAGCAGCGCAGCGTGCCATGTTTTTATGCGTGTTTGCTGTGCGCATGTAGCTTCCTTTCCAGTAACTAAGGGTAACGGCTAGTCCACCGTCACCAGGCTAAAGAGCTCCACATCGTCATCAGACGGCGTGAGCTTCTCGCGCGGGTTGAGAAACGCAAGCTCAAGGATACAACCGTAACCGATAAGCTTTGCGCCCATATCTCGCACCAGTTTACCTGTTGCCTCGACGGTTCCGCCCGTCGCGACCAAGTCGTCCAGAATCAACACGGTATCTTTAGAGCTGATGGCGTCGGCATGGATCTCAATGGAATCCGTTCCGTACTCGAGCTCGTAGCTCTGGCTTACGGTCTCGCGCGGCAGCTTACCCGGTTTACGTGCGGGAACAAAGCCGGCGCCAAGGGCTACAGCCACCGGTACGCCAACCATAAAGCCTCGAGCCTCTGGGCCCACGACCTTGGTGATTCCCATGCCGGCAAAGTGCTCGGCGAGGGCATCGGTCATGGCTTTGAGCGCCTCGGGATTGCCGAAGAGCGGCGTGATGTCTTTAAAGATGACTCCGGGCTCGGGATAGTCGGGGATGTCGACGATTTGAGATTCGAAGTCGTACATTGCATGACCTTTCAATGGGTTGCCGGATAAGCGG
The DNA here is from genome assembly GCA_958346165.1 of uncultured Collinsella sp. Next base: position 3,503 of record CATVQO010000086.1, read on the forward strand.
CAGCTGTTACTTGCCCGCGGTGACGGTGCCGGATTGCGAAGGGGCGACGACCTTGAGCGGCTTTACGAGAGAATCCTCGTGCGAAGCCGGCGCGGCTGTCTCTTCGTTTTTGGCCTTGGTGGACTCGGAACGAGTGATTTCCTCATCGAGTGCATCGATGTCGGCGTCCTCGACCACGGCGTTGAGCGACTCAAAAACGCGGTTCTTGAGCAGCGCGGTGTGCACGCCCTCCGTCAGGTCGTGAAGCTTCTTAAACGCACGCTCGAGCTTGGCGTCGCGCTCGTCATCGGAGGTGTCCATGCCGAGCATGCTCACGAGCACCTGCTCAAACATCGAGGACTCGCGGTTGGCGGAAGACACGTACTGACGCAGGTTGCGGGGCTCGATATGGAAGCGCGACAGCTCGGAGCAGTAGCGGATGATCGGGAAATCTCGGCCATCGACGAGCTCACGATTCTGCGGACTCTTGATGATGCGAATGAGGTCGTTCTCGGCGAGCGAGCGGATAAACGAAATCTCGACGCCCAGCATATCGGGAATGGTCTCGATGGGATGTAGCTTTTGCTTAGTCTCCTTGGGTTCCGTCTTGAGTGGAACATCGGACAGCAAGCCCACCTCGTAGGCGAGCGTTGACAGGTCCGTGGCGTTTTCCAAGCGCTGCTTAATCACGTTGAGCGGCATGTAGCGAGTCTTCTGCAAGTGCAGAATGACCTCCAGGCGATCAACGTCCTCCTTGGAGTACTGACGGTATCCCTTAGGCGTACGATGAGGGGTAATGAGCCCCTCATCCTCTAGAAATCTAATTTTTGAGTTCGAAAGATCGGGGTATGCGCCTCGAAGTAGGTTGACGACTTGGCCGATACTCAGATAGTTGCGTTCGGCCATGCCCTACTCACCGGTTTCGATGCGCTCCGGCGTGCTCTCGTGGTAGATGAGCGTAAACGTACCGATCTGGACGGAAGAACCGTCGTGCAGCGGGGCTGCATTGACGATGGCACCGTCGACCCAGGTGCCATTGAGCGAGCCCAAGTCCTCGATGCGAGCGCCGAGGCCCTCGCGAATAATGCGCGCATGGCTGCGCGAAACGGTCATGTCATTGAGGAAGATACCGTTCGCAGGATCGCGGCCGATGGTGGTCACGTCGTCCTCGAGCTCAAAGGCGGCACCAGTCTGCGGACCCTTGACGATGGACAGAACGGGGGCGGTGATGCGCACGTTGGCCATGAGGTCGGGAACGGTGACGTCGCTTGAAGGCACGCGGAATACGCAGGTAGCGTCAGCAGTCTTATCATTCTGAGGCATATTGTTAACCATGTTGTCCATGACAACCCCTAACTTATCGCGGACGTGCCGCAAATAATGAACCGTACGTAATCATACCCCAACGAATCAGTCTTCGATTTCAGGGTTCAGAAAGTCGATGTCCTCGTCCTCGGGATGCGTGAGAGCCTGTTTAATGGCCGCTCCGCCCTTAATGGAGTAGATGACAGCCGTGAGCATGGAGAAGATCACGCCGCCGTACACAAAGAAGATGCCGAGGGGCACCGAGCTTCCGTTGAGGCCCGGGAAGGCCTTAAGGGTTGAAGGTAAAAGTTGCAGGCCGTCAACAACGGGGAACCCGAGCAGCATGAGCGAGAATCCGGTCATGAGCAGCGCTGTGGCAATCTTTCCGGGGAAGACGACATCGATGGGGCGACGGTGATAATGACGCACGATAAGCGTGCCGATGCCCAGATAGATATCGCGGCCAATAATGAGCACGCAGACCCAGATGGGTAGCTCTCCGCGGACCACCAGTCCCAAGACGCCGGTGAACAGCAGCGCACGGTCGCAGATGGGATCCATGACCTTGCCGAGCCATGAGACCGTCTTAGTCATGCGGGCGATCTGACCGTCCATCCAGTCGGTGGAGGCGGCAACGGCGTAGATAACGATGGCGATGACGCGGTTGTTGTCCGTCACAAACAGGTACAGAAATACCAGGGTGAGGATCAGGCGCGTAAAGGTGATGAAATTGGAGATCGTAAAGATCTTATTCGACGGGTAATCGGAAGTGCCGATAAGCTCCTTTTTGATCTTCTTTTTGATGCCCACAGGACTCCCCCGCTGGTTAACGACAAAACTTTCGATACTATACCCGTTCCGGCGATGTCTATCCAGCGCAAGCATAGAGAGTCCAGACATGTGGAGGACGTTGCTGGTCGGCACGTGGAGTCGCATTTGTGTACATCAGCCCCCAAAGATGCCAAAAAATAACGGCGCTGGTGAGGTGCTCTTCGCGTCAAGTCACTTTGCTTTCGAGCGCAAGGGACGCTCGAGCCAGGATGGAGAGGGCGAAAGCTACACCCTCACCGACCTCGACGGGGTCAATCGCATCGACTGCAAAAGCGGCTTCGGGTTCTACGCAGAGCCGAGGGCCGAGTCACAGTGGGCAGCAGCAAAGCGTGGTCCTGGACCTTCGCCAACGTTTCGCTGCGCAAGCTCTTTGAAGCATCGCTTGCGACGGGAAACCCGATAAGGTGGAGCTAGAGATGGCGGTGTTCACCTTTTGGTTCCACCTGCCAGCACCTCCTCTCTCGTTGCCGCAAGGGTTTCTTCGCGGTGATAGACCGACACCGTTCATCGTTGTTACGGGCTCGTTCGCAAAGTCGTGAACACGCTCCCCTCTTGTTCAGCGCATAATGGTGCACCGTGTGCGGCTGTGCGGCCGCACGCTAAAGGAGATGTGCCCGCATGGGCATCGAGAGAGAGGATGCAGCATGAACCTGAGGGAGAAGTACGGTGAGTGGGGCCTGATCCTGGGCGCGACCGAGGGCGTCGGCAAGGCGT
>CATVQO010000087.1 GCA_958346165.1 uncultured Collinsella sp.
GAGCGTCGAGCTGCTCTCGGGCGCTCGCGACAACGTCCACGATCTTTCGATGTTCGTCGATGGCCGCATGGACGTGGCCGAGGAGGCCCAAAAACTGCTGGCAGGCATGTCTGCCGACGATGATGTCGTTGTCTGCACCGACCTCTTTGGCGGTAGCGTTAACAACGAGTTCACCAAGATCGTCCAGACGCGTCCCCGCACGTACCTCGTTACCAACATGAACCTTCCTCTGCTCATCCAGCTGCTGTTCTCTGACGAGTCGGCGCCGGTTGAGGAGACGATTCGCGCCATCGTCGCTGCGGACGATACGCGCGTGAAGTTTGTCAACGATCTTTTGGTCGATGACGAGGAGGAGGAAGAGTTCTAATCCGCAGCACCTACTGACACGCCGTATGACGGCACAAGACCTTTGGGGGGGTCACATTATGATTCAGCTACTTCGCGTTGACCATCGCCTGCTTCATGGCCAGGTCGCAGTTTCCTGGGTTCAGGGCCTTGGCTCCAACTGCATCTTCTGCGTGGGCGATAAGGTCGCTAACGACCCGGTGTGGAAGACGACGCTCAAGATGGGCAAGCCTGCCGGCTGCAAGCTCGTCATCAAAGATATGGAGCATGCAATCGAAGCTATCAACTCGGGCGTGACCGACAAGTACAAGATGATCATCTGCGTCGCCACTATCGCTGAGGCAAAGCAGCTTGTTGAGGGCTGCCCGCAGATCAAGTCGGTCAACCTGGGCAACACCAAGCCCAAGGACGAGAAGCGTCCCGACGCTCGTCAGGTCTCTCGTCAGATCTTCCTGACCGCGGCCGAGGAAGCCGATGTGCGCGAGATGCTGGATCGTGGCGTTGAGGTCGAGATTCGACCCCTGGCCGATGACCCCAAGGTCGACTGCGCCAGCGTGCTCTAGGCGTTCAATTTCGAAGAGTCTGAGCTCTTCGTAGTGTCCTATATGGAAAGGGGGATGTATGCTTACCCAAGCAATCCTCATCGGACTTATCGCCGCATTTGGTAAGTTCGACTGCCAGCTCGGTACGCTCTACGCGTTCCGCCCCATCGTCCTGTGCCCGCTCGTGGGCCTGGTGCTGGGGGACCTGCAGTCCGGCCTTGCGATCGGTGCGAGTCTGGAGCTGCTGTTCATGGGCTCGATCTCCATCGGCGCCTACGTGCCGCCTGATGAGACGATCGGCGGCGTGCTCGCCTGTGCCTTCGCTATCCAGCTGGGCCAGAGCACCGAGGCAGCCATCGCGCTTGCCATGCCCATCGCCACGCTGTGCCTTGCCATCAAGAACATCCTTAACGCCGCCCTGCCGATCCTGGTCGACCGCGCTGATGTCTACTCCGGCCAGGGCAACCTTAAGGGTGTCTATGCGATGCACTTCCTGATCGGTTTGACCGGTATCATCATGGCGTTCCTGCTGTGCTCGCTGTCGTTCTATCTGGGTGCTGACGCCATCCAGGGCCTGCTCGACTTCATCCCGCCCTTTGTCCTTGCTGGCTTTGGCGTTGCCGCCAACATCCTGCCTGCCATGGGCTTCGCCATGCTCGGCCGCCTGGTGCTCACCAAGCAGCTCGTGCCCTTCTACTTCCTGGGCTTCCTGCTGTGCTCCTACGCCAACGTGCCCGTCCTGGGCGTCGCCCTGATCGCCATCATCATCGGCATCGACAAGTTCGACCTGCTCGGCCTGGGCGGAGCCCAGCCCCAGCTCTCCGCGGAAGGGGATGAGGACGATGACTTCTAGTCCCGAGAACAAGATCACGCGCTCCGACCTCGTCAAGAGCGCCGTCAACGTCGGCGCCCTGGGCATGGAGTTCTCCTGGACCTACTACAAGCAGATGAACATCGCCTTCTGCCTGATGGTCGCCAACATGCTCAAGAAGATCTACGCCGGCCGCCCCGACGACTACGCCGCGGCCCTGCACCGCCACTGCGCGTTCTTCAACATCACCGTCCAGTTCGCCCCGTTCGTCGGCGGCATCGCGATGGCCATGGAGGAGAAGGTCGCCCGCGGCGAGATCGAGCCCGAGAGCGTCAACGACGTCAAGGCCGCCCTCATGGGCCCGCTGTCCGGCATCGGCGACTCCATCTTCCTGTCGACGCTGCGCGTGGTCGCCGCCGCGGTGGGCATCAGCCTGTGCCAGGCCGGCAACCCCTTCGGCCCCATCGCCTTCCTGCTCATCTACAACGTCCCCGGCTTCGCGCTGCGCATCTGGGGCGCCGTCAAGGGCTACGAGCTGGGCGTGGGCTTCCTGGACGAGGCCCAGAGGACCGGCCTCATGCAGAAGATCATGACCTGCGTGGGCATCGTGGGCGTCATGGTCGTGGGCGCCATGTGCAAGGACATGTTCTGGGCCAGCATCCCGGTGGCCATCGGCTCGGGCGACGACGCCCAGACCCTCCAGGACATCCTGGACGGCATCATGCCCGGCATGCTCGGCATGATCGCCTTCTGGCTGTACTACTGGCTGCTGTCCAAGAAGATCAACCCCATGGTGCTGATCGTGGCCACCATGGTCGTGGGCATCATCGGCGCGTTCTTCGGCGTGCTGGCGTAAGGGCCCGGCTGCATAGATTTTCGTTGCAACCTGGAAAGGGGATGGAGCAGGCCTATGCCCTCCATCCCCTTTTTGTATAGAAGGAGTTCGTATGTTCGCGAAGGATCGCGAAGCAATGCGCCTGACGCCGGCAGAGGTCAGGCTGATTCTTATTGAGTCCCTGCAGTGGTGCGCCAACAACGCGGTCTACTTTTTGGGGCTTATCGGTGCGGCCACGTATGATCTGGCCGGCACGGCCTTTTTGGTTGCCGCCATTACGCTCGTGCGTAATCTTATGACGTCGGCGGGCAATATGGTGTCGGGCTCGGTCATCGATCGCTTTGGACCGCGCCGGACGTCGTTTGTGACGTGCGTGATTACGGCAGTGCTATCGCTTGGCGTGGGGTTAGCGCCGTTGTCTGTCCCCGGGCTTGTGTTTGCCGCGTGCGTCTTGGGACTTGCGGGCGGCTTTATCAACACTTGCACGCATGCGTTTCCGGGATACCTGGAGTCGACCACCGAGGGCCGTACCCGCGTGAACGGCCTCATGGTGTTCTACAGCAATATCGCTTATACCGCTGGCCCGCTGCTCGGTGGTGCCATCGTGAGCTGTTTTGCCACGCAATCGGTCTATCTGCTCATGGCGGGCATGATGGGTGTGGCGGCCGTGCTCTCCTTGGGCTGTCACGAGTGTGTTGCTCCCGCAAAAGGGGAGAAGCCGAAGGGCGGTATTCTGGGCGGTATGGCCGAGGGTGCGCGACTTACGTTTCGCGACCACGATCTGCGCCTCATCTTTATCTCGGGCTTTTTGGGTTTCTTTGCGTTTGGCGCGTTCGATTCGCTGGAGTCGTTGTTCTACCGCGATGTGCTCAACGTGGATATCGTCTGGCTGGGCTGGCTGTCCTCGGTCGTGGGCCTCACATCCTCGGTGGGCGCGTTCATCCTGACCAAGCTTTCTGCTCGCCATGTCAACCTGCGATTGCTGCTCGGCGCGCTCATGGCCGTGGGCATTGGGTCCATGGTGTACGTGGGCACCGATATGCTGGGGGTCGCGATTATCGGTCAGGCGATTAACGGTCTGGCCTGGGGGTTCCTGGAGCCGCTGCAGATGATCTTGATTCAGGAGCGTGCCGACATCAAATACCTGGGGCGCATTACCGGCTTTGTGCGTTTTGGCCTGATGAGCGCCGGCGTGGTGCCGCTGCTGGCGGCTCCGTTTTTGGCGGAGGCTTTGGGCGTCCAGACGGTACTGTTTGGAGCATCGACCATTATTGCGCTGGTAGGAACGCTGTTCTTTGTCACACAAGGGAGACGCCGGGCGCGTTAGCTATACATCAAATTCTAATTTAATACCACTCACCAGAGAATTTCGACCGTTCACCGAGGATTGGAACAGATTGAAAAGTGGTATTAAAAACACGTTGGGTGTATGTCTATAATTGGTATCGAAAAGAAACGCGATGTATAGATTCGCGTGCAGGACAGAAAGGAAAAGCCATGAAGGAAACCGAGAAGATCGAGATCATGCACTTTAGCCAGGAGGGCTATCTCGAGGATGGCAAGAACGTCTATGAGACCGGCAAGAAGATGATCGAGCTCGCCGACAAGGTCGCCGACGAGGGCTACGACGCCGTGTTCCTGATGGGCGTCGGCGGCACCTGGGACGAGCTCATGCAGCTCGAGTACCTCATGAACAAGTTCGGCGACCGCGACCTCGAGGTCTACCTGATCCACGCCGCCGAGTGGAACGCCATGGGCCACAAGCGCATGACCGAGAAGTCCGTCGTGCTCACCGCCTCCGAGTCCGGCACCACCCCCGAGGTCCTCGAGGCCGTCAAGAAGATGAAGGAAAAGGGCATTCGCGTCTACGCCATGACCAAGCCCGAGGGCCCCATCGGCCAGGCTGTCGGCGCCGAGAATTGCGTCAAGATGGCTTCCGATCATGGTAACGGTGGCTGCGAGATGGGCTACTACCTCGCCGACTGCTTCGGCCTGCGCCTGCTCAATCGCCGTGGCTGCTTCCCCAAGTTCGATAAGTTCATCGAGCAGACCAAGGACGTTTGGACCCACCTGGTCGACATCCGCAAGAGCTTCGAGCCGCGCGCCGAGGAGCTCGCCAAGAAGTACGCCCTGGCCCCCTACACCATGTTCATCGGCTCCGGCGCCCTGTGGGGCGAGACCATCCTGTTCTCGATGTGCATCCTGGAGGAGATGCAGTGGAAGCGCACCCGCTACATCACCTCGGCCGACTTCTTCCACGGCACCCTCGAGCTCGTGGAGCCGGGCGTCCCGGTCTTCCTGTTCATGGGCGAGGACGAGAACCGCAAGCTCGACGAGCGCGTCCGCGCGTTCCTGACCCGCGGCGTGACCGGCGACACCGACATCAACATCATCGACACCGCCGAGTTCGCGATCCCCGGCCTTGACGACGAGTTCCGCGTCATCGTCTCCCCGTGGATCCTCTCCTCGCTGATCACCGATCGCCTTGCCGCTTACTACGAGACGGTCACCAAGCACAACCTGAACTATCGTCGTTACTATCACCAGTTCGATTACTAAGAGCAAATATCGTTTGTGTAATTGGGCCCCGCTCCTATATGGAACGGGGCCCCGTTTGGGTTGGAGAGTAATTATGAGCTACCCCCAGCTTGCCGTTATGAATATCAGCCATCGCTACTTTGATCTTGAGGAGTTCTTTTCTTCGGCGTCGGCTTCGGGCTACACGTGTTGCGAGCTTTGGACCGGGGCGATGCATCTGTATGTCGATTGCCATGGATACGATTCGCTCGAGCGGGTACGGGAGCTGTCGCAGCGGTATGGGGTTCGGATTGTGGGGCTTTGTCCCGAACAGAACAACCCCAAGCCGTGGAATATCGCGGCGCGCGGGAATGAGGCGCGTACCCGCACGCTCGCGTACTTTAAGAACGTTGTAGATATCGCGGCGGAACTTGGAGCCGAGCAGGTCATGGTCTCGAGCGGCTGGGCATTTTTGAACGAGCCGATCGAGGACGCGTGGGGTCGCAGCGCCTCGATGCTGCGTGCGATTGCCGAGCATGCGGGAGAGCGCGGCGTGCGACTGGTGCTCGAGGCCCTACAGCCGGTTGAGTCGATGATCGTGAACTCGGCGGCCGATACGAAGCGCATGATCGAGGCAGTTGATCATCCGGCACTTAAGGCGTGTCTGGATTTGGGCGCTATGGCGGTGGCGGGGGATACCATCGACGATTATTTCGATCTGCTTGGCGATGATGTCGCCCACGTGCATTTTGTCGATGTTGCGGCAGATAGCACGACGCATCTTGCCTGGGGTGACGGCGACCGCGATATGCGCGCCGACCTGGATAGGCTGGTGGCGCGCGGCTATCGCGGAGTTGTTTCGGCCGAGACCTATGACTGGCGCTATTTTGCCGACCCCGCAGCTGCCGATGCGCAGGTAATGGCAGAGTATCGTCGTGCGATTAGCGTCTAGGTGGGGTTGGGTTGCGACAATCCGCTCCTATGTTTCCAAATGAATACGGTGTGAGCGGCTGCGGCGGATTTTCCCCGCAAGCACTCTAGTATGCTAAAGTACCCAAAAGACCGGCGGAGCTATGCCGGTCTTCTGTTCTACATGAAACACAGCATGAGGAGGCTCACCAGATGACGGCCACACCGTGGGGATTCCGGGACATATTGCCCGAGGAGGCTCAGGCGCGCGAGGAGATCGCGCTGACGGTGAAGGGCTGCTTTAGGGAGCATCATTACCTGCCGGTCGAGACGCCGCTGCTCGAGGACAAGGGTTCGCTCGAGGA
>CATVQO010000088.1 GCA_958346165.1 uncultured Collinsella sp.
CAACCTTAATATGTCTCAGGCCCGCCCCCTCCGCCGCACACTGGGAACGCCACGTTGATGTCTGCTTAACTCTGCTCGCTCAGGCTAATGACTTTGTTGAGGGTCCACAATTTGTTGCAAGGTGAACTTGCATTGGGGCGTATCGTCCTCTTCTCGCGCATCGTCAAAACCGAAGATCATGATGGCGCAGTTGGGGAGTTTTGTTGGGAGCTCAAAGCCCTCTGGGGCTGCGGCCTTGATAAATTGGCGGCTGGCGCTGCCGTGGCTTACTGCTAGGAGGGTTTCGATGCCCTCGGAGCCCATGAGATTGGTGAGGGCGCCTACCATGCGTTCTTGCAGTGCGCGGCTTCCTTCTCCTCCGAAGGGGACCAGGTCCTCGCCCGGATCCCAAACGTCGGTGGGCAGGGCGTCGTGGGGGCCTTCTTCGAAGGTGCCGTAGCTGCGCTCGATAATGCCTTCACAGGGCTCGACTGCGGCGTCCGGACCGAGGAGTTCGCATGCGACAAGACTTGCCGTGTCCATGGCTCGGCCTAAGGGTGATGAGACCACTTTGTCGGGGACGACGCTGTGGGCTTTGAGCCATGCGGCCGCTGCCCGTGCCTGCTGACAGCCCAGATCGGTGAGCGGTGAATCACAGCGACCCTGGACGAGCTTTTTGACGTTGAATTCCGTCTGGCCGTGGCGGAGTAGGTATAGGCGCTTCATGCTCTCCTCTTCTGTTTAACTTGCTTTGCCGGCACAGCCCTACTCGTGGGTATGCCCTACGTAGTCTTCGTCGATCGTAATCTTGGCAATCGACTTGGGATATTCCGATTCGACCCGTTGTGCCAGCGCGTGCTTTAAGTCTTCGGCACTCATCTGCAGATCCGAGGGACGCACGCAGTCAAAGATCACGTTGGTGTGCGTGGGGCCCGGCACACAGCGCAAATCATGAATCGAAAGGCGGCTATCGATCTCTTGAGCCATAGCGTTGATGCGCAAGCGCATGCTCGCCACCTTTGGATCGTCGGTCACGATGGGGTCGTAGTGAAGTGTGACAATCATGCCGTCTTCGTTCCTAAACGACTGCTCGATGTTATCGAGCGTGTCGTGGCTTTCCAGCGGGCTGGCCTCGGCCGCCATCTCGGCGTGCGCACTTGCAAACTTCCTGCCCGGGCCGTAGTCGTGAACCATCAAATCGTGAACGCCCAAAACGCCGGGATAGCTCATGATCTTGTCTCGAATGTGCTTGACCAGCTTAGGATCGGGCGACTGGCCCAAAAGCGGGCTCACCGTATCTTGAATAAGTTCAAGGCCGCTCCAGCCAATATAGGCGCCAACGGCAAGTCCAACCCAAGCATCAAGATTGATATGCGTCACCTGGGAAACAATCGCGCACGCCAGCACGGCGCCTGTGGCAAGGACATCGTTCTTGGAATCCTGCGCGGTCGCATGCAGCGTCTCGGACTCGATACGATCGCCGAGCTTTTGGTTGAGGGCCGCCATCCAGAGCTTTACGGCCATCGAAAGCGCCAGGACTGCCACCAGGGCAAGCGAGAACTCGACAGGTTCGGGGTGGATGATGCGCTCAACCGAGGACTTCACCAGCTCAACGCCGATCAGCAGCACGAGCGCCGCCACGACCAGACCCGAGAGATACTCGTAGCGGCCATGTCCGTAAGGATGCTCGGGGTCCGCCGGCTTGCTCGCAAGTTTAAAGCCCAGCACGCTCACAATGTTTGAGCTGGCATCGGACAGGTTGTTCATGGCATCCGCCACGATCGAAACCGATCCCGACAGCACGCCAATTGCGCCCTTCGCAGCGCATAGTGCCACATTGGCGAGAATACACACCACGCCCGTCAACGTGCCCACGCGCGCACGGTCGCCCTGCGCACGCTTAACAATCCACTCGACCATCTACATCCGCCCCCACGGTGCTATCTATATATCTATTGCTCAAACGGATTGTAGTGTAGCCACTTTGCCCCACAGATACAAAAAGGCCGCAACCCACACGGGCCACGGCCTTAGAATGTGGCAAAGGAATCGTCCTTGTGTCGCACAGGTTTACGCGCTTGCTTCGGCCACGCTCTTCGAGGTTTCGGGTGAATCGGCCCCGTCTTCTGCCGCCTGTCCCTGCGCCGGCACCACGCCAAAGCAGTAGCTCAGCGCCGCAGACACCGCAAATGCAACACCGCCGGCAACGCAGCACCACAGCAGGTTCGAGATGCCGCCCGTGGCAAAGCCAATGACCATAAGGACATTCGTCATGCCGATGGTATAGGCCGTAACGTGGCCCACGGCCGCAACAAGGCCTCCGACGGCGCCGCCAATGGCCATGCACGTCAGGCACCTGCCATATTTAAAGCCGCAACCGTACAGCGCCGGCTCGCTTACGCCGCCAAGAATACCCGAGATTGAATAGCCCAGCATGAGTGCCTTCTCGTCCTTATCCGCAACGCGGAGCGACGCGCCAAAGGGCATGCCCCAAACGGCGAACGTCGCCATCGTCGCGGCGATCAGGATGCACGAATCCGTTCCCACACTCATAAACTGAGCATAGGCAAGCGATAGGACAACGTTGCTGACGCCTGCAATCTTAAGAAACTCCCAACCCGCGGCAAGCCCCATGAGTGTGAGCAGCGACACGATGCCACCGGAATTGCCAAGCATAAACATAAGCTGGCCCAACAGCATGCCCAGATAGCTGCCCGCCGGCGCCGTGATACACAGCGAAACCGGAACCATGACAAGCATGGTTGTAAACGGAACAAACGAAAACGCCACGGCCTTAGGGATAACGCGCTTAAAGAAACACTCCACTCGCCATAGCACGGGCACCGAGATGAGAACCGGAATAACAGTCGTCGTGTAATCGTTGACCGGCGCGGGAAGCAGACCATACACGGAAGTCATCGATGCCCCCGTCGTCGATGCGGCATCGACGAGCTTAAGCAGATCGGGCGCAATCAATACGCCGCCCAGCATCATGCCCAGCTGCTCCGAGCAACCGAGCTGGCGGGCGGCCGCCCAACCAAGATAAATGGGCAAAAAGTAGTAGCCGGCGTTATAGAGCCAACTGTAGAACAGGCGATAGATATCGGAATCGGCAGACCACAGGCCCAGCATACCTTCGCCCATAATGACGGCAACGGTGCGGAACAACGCCGCGCAGACAATAAACGGCAGCGCCGACATCATGCTTTTGGACAGATAGTCCACCATGGCCATGGCGTTTGATGAAACCGACGTTGTAAACGAGGTGTTAGAAACTTGTAGCATGGAACGCCTTTCCCAATATGACATGCGGGCTGTCCCTTTGTCACATCATGCGGTACTGACCGATTGCGCGGTACTTTTCGTAGCGGAGGTTTGTGAGGGTCGCGTCGTCGAGCTGCCCAAGCGTATCGAAGGCATCAAATGCCGAGGACATGACGGCACCGGCGATCTCCTCATGCGACAGGCCCCTATCGTCAACAATGCCGTCGATGATGCCGAGCGCCAACAGATCGGGGGCCGTGAGCTTAAGCGCCTCGGCGGCCTCATTCGCGCGCTCGGTATCCCTCCACAGGATCGACGCACAGGCCTCGGGGCTCACGACCGAATAGGCCGAGCTCGAGAGCATCAGGATGCGGTCGGCCACGGACAGCGCCAGCGCGCCACCAGAGCCGCCCTCGCCTGTCACCACCGAGACAATCGGCGTCTTGAGGCCGCTCATCTCCATGAGATTCTGGGCAATCGCCTCGCCCTGGCCGCGCTCCTCGGCACCGATGCCGCAAAACGCGCCCGAAGTATCGACCAGACACAGAACCGGTCGACCAAACTTTTCGGCCTGGCGCATAAGGCGACGCGCTTTGCGGTAGCCCTCGGGATGTGCCATACCAAAGTTGCGACGCATGCGCTCTTTGGTCGTGGTACCGCGCTCGACGGCGATAACCGTCACGGGTCGCCCGTCTTTCCAGCCAATGCCAGCCACCACGGCGGCGTCGTCGCCAAAGTAACGGTCGCCATGCAGCTCCACAAATCCATCCAGGCCCAGCGAGATCATCTCGCCCGCCGTGGCGCGATCTGCCGAGCGGGTCTGCTTGACAATCTCGAGCGCGGTTTTTGGTGCGGTCGAGCGCTTGAACAAGTGTCCCAGCTTTTTGCCGCGACGACCCGTATGCACGATCTCATGCGGTGCCCCCAGGCCGGGCGCGTGCCCTTCGTGCAGTGCCAGCAGCTCGCCTACCGTGAGCGCAATCTCGCCACGCGGAACAACGGCATCGCAAAAGCCGTGCTCCAGCAAAAACTCGGAGCGCTGGAATCCCTTGGGCAGGCGCTTGTGCATGTTCTGCTCGATCACGCGCGGGCCGGCAAATGCCGTCAGGGCATCGGGCTCGGCCAGGATAATATCGCCCTCCATGGCAAAGCTCGCGGTTACGCCTCCGGTCGTGGGGTCAGTGAGCACCGTGATATACAGGCCGCCCGCCTCGCTATGGCGCCTAACCGCCGCAGAAATCTTGGCCATCTGCATAAGCGATGTCACGCCCTCTTGCATGCGCGCACCGCCCGAAACGGTAAAGCCGACAACTGGCAATCCAAGCTCGGTCGCTCGCTCAAATGTGCGACAGATCTTCTCGCCCACCACGGAACCCATCGAGCCCATCATAAAGTTGGCGTCCATAAAGAAGAGCGCCGTATCGCAACCGCAGATTTTGCCCTTGCCGCACACAACGGCATCGCGCTCGCCCGAACGTTCGCTCACGCTCTTGAGCTTGTCGGCATAGCCGGGAAACGAAAGGAAGTCCTCCGGCGCCAGACTGGCATCCCATTCCTCAAACGTGCCCTCGTCAATCGTCATGCGCATGCGGTCGCGCCCGCTCACGCGAAAGTGTTTGCCGCAACGAGGGCAGACCTCGAGGTTGTCGTGCAGGCGCGCCTCATCGATCACGCGGCGGCACTCCGGGCACTTGATAAACACGTGGCGCGCGGGAAACTCGGCGCACGACTCGGTCATCGGTCCCTCGAGGACGTTGACCGTCTTCGCTTTTCTATTCATCAGCATAGAGATGCCCCATCAGATCGGTGTGATACATGCCCGACAAGAACTCGTCGTTTGCCAGCACGTCGAGCTGAAGCTCGCTGTTTTCGCTCACGCCCTCAATCACGAGCTCGCCCAGGGCCGAGCGCATCTTGCGAATGGCGCCGTCACGCGTGGGCGCACACACGATGAGCTTGCCAAGCATGGAGTCGTAGTACGGCGGAACGTTCGCACCGGTAAACATGGCGGAATCCCAGCGCACGCGCGGACCACCCGGCACACGCAACGCGGTGACCGTTCCGCATGATGGCAGAAAGTCCGGCGTTTCGGCATTGATGCGGCACTCCATGGCGTGGTTGCGGACCGGCATGTCCTCCTGCTCAAAGGGCAGAGGCTGGCCGGCTGCCACACGCAGCTGCCACTTGACCAGGTCGGTATCGGTCACAAACTCCGTAACCGGATGCTCCACCTGCAGGCGCGTGTTCATTTCCATAAAGTAGAAATTGCCGTCGTCCGAATACAGGAACTCGATGGTACCGGCTCCTTCGTAGCCGACGGCACGAGCCAGGTCACGCGCTGCCTTGTGCATGCGAGCACGAATGTCGTCGTGTCCGTCGAGGCACGGCGCCGGGCTCTCCTCGATCAGCTTTTGGTTGCGGCGCTGCACCGAGCACTCGCGCTCGCCGAGCGAAAACACATGGCCCTGCTTATCGGCCATAATCTGCACCTCAACATGGTGCGCCGGCGCGACGAACTTCTCCATGTAGCACTCGCCGTCGCCAAAAACGGCCTCACCCTCGGCACGCGCCTCGATGAACGCCTTTGCCGCATCTTCCACGCGCTCGACCTTGCGAATGCCGCGACCGCCGCCACCTGCACGCGCCTTAATAAGCACGGGGCAGCCAATGCGCTCGGCCTCGGTCGTCGCCTCCTCGGGGCTTTTGAGCAAATCGCAGCCCGGAACGATGGGCACGCCCGCCGCGGCGGCCGTTCGACGCGCGGCGTCCTTGTCGCCCATGCTGTCGATTACCGCGGCCGAAGGACCGACAAACGCCAGACCGTACTTGTCGCAGTCGCGCACGAAGCTTGCCTTCTCGGAAAAGAAACCGTAGCCAGGATGGATCGCCTTTGCCCCCGACTTTACGGCACAGGTGAGCACGGCATCGTCGTTGAGGTAGCTCTCGGCAAGACGCGGGCCGCCGATGCAATACGCCTCGTCGGCAAGCTGCACGTGCAGCGCGTCCGCATCGGCCGTGGA
>CATVQO010000089.1 GCA_958346165.1 uncultured Collinsella sp.
CTGCCCGGCTTTCTTTTTGCCCAAAGGCGGTTAATCGTTGAAGCGGGATTGGCGGCCGAAGGATAGGGCGGTGTCGCCGAATTTGTCTCGGACGGCGTCGATGGCGACGGAGAGGTCGCGGCGGTCGCTGGATTGGGCTCCGCGGTCATCGATCTCGCAGAACAGGTCAGTCTGGATGCCGCCTTGGTGGTCGAAGTCGCTCATGCCGATGCCCGCTAAGCGAACATGCATGCCATCCTGCCAGATGTTGTCGAGCAGTTCGAGTGCAACCGCCACGAAGATGTTCTCATCGTCGGTCGGATGAGGCAGCCGGCGCTGTGCCGTACGCCCGCTGCCATACGAATACTTAAGCTTGAGCGTTACCGTGGCACCCGTCAGCCCCTGACGGCGCAGGCGGCGTCCCACTGACTCTCCCAACAGCGCAATCGCCGCCTCAATATCCCCACGCTCAGTCAAATCTTTCGCAAAGGTGCGTTCATTGCTGACCGATTTGACCTCGCGCTCTTCATCGAGACTCGTGACTTCGGAGATTTCGAGTCCTTGCGCACGCTGGCGCATGCGTTCGCCGTTGACGCCAAAAATAGAGGCCAAGGTGGATTCCGGTGCACGTGATAGCTCGCCGAGGGTGTAGATGCGCATGCGGCGCAGTCGCTCCTCGGCCGAGCGCCCGATGCCGCTCATGGCAGATACCGGCAGCGCGGCCAAAAAGCGCTGCTCGGTTCCGGGGCGCACGATGGTCAGCCCAAACGGCTTATCCCGCTCGCTTGCGATTTTTGCGACCGTCTTGTTGCAGCCCACGCCAATGGAGCACGTCACTCCCAGCTCTGCCACGCGACCGCTTATACGCCGCGCAACCAGCAGCGGGTCTTCGGGCGCAAAGCGACCCGGTGTGATATCGATGAAGGCTTCGTCGATGGATACGCGCTCAACGCGCGGGGTCTCGTCGGCGAGAATTGCCATAACGTGCGCGCTCACCTCGCGGTAGCGATCAAAGTGCCCGTGCGTCCAAATGGCTTGCGGGCACAAGCGCCGCGCCTCGGCTGAGGGCATGGCGGAGTGCACGCCAAAGCGACGTGCCTCATACGAACACGTGGACACGACGCCACGCGAATCGGCGTCTCCGCCCACGATGAGCGGCTTTCCGCGCCATTCGGGATGATCGAGCATCTCCACGCTCGCAAAAAACGCATCAAGGTCCATCAGACCCACCGCCGGACCCGTCCAGGGAGGCGGCGTGACGCCCATGGCATCCTCATAACCGTATGTATGTTCGCGTCTTTCCATGTCATGAGTATACCGCGCAGCTCATGTGGGGTGCGTGTATGTGCTTGCAAATCCCGAATTCTTGTCTAAGATATGGATTTGCCCTCGACTACACCGAAGAAGTTGGTCTCACGGACTTCACCTGCCCGCGTCGATGGCGTATTATGTTCAACTGTTTGTTTGTAGTTGCAGCCTAAAGCTGCTTGGTTGGAGGAGTTTCCTTTGGCAGTCAAGATTCGCCTTGCTCGTCACGGCGCTAAGAAGCGTCCGTACTACCGTGTCGTCGTCGCCGATTCCCGCGCCCCGCGTGACGGTCGTATCATCGAGGAGGTTGGCCGCTACAACCCGATGACCGCCCCCAAGACCATCAACCTTGACCTCGAGAAGATCGCCGACTGGCAGTCCAAGGGCGCTCAGCTCACCGACGCCGTCGCTGCTCTGGTCAAGGCCGCCAACGAGGGCGAGAAGACCGAGACCGTCGTCAAGAAGTCCAAGAAGCAGCTCGCCAAAGAGGCCGAGGCCGCTAAGGCTGCCGCTGAGGCCGCTGAGGGCGCCGAGGAGTAAATCGTGCCTGAGGTTGACGCTGCACAGCTCGAGGGTGAGGCAATGCTCTCAGATCGCATCGCCGATCTCGTCGAATATCTCGTTGTTCAGATCGTCGACGACCCGGATTCCGTGAGCCTTGAGGTCATCGATGGTGATGACGCCTCTACGATTGAGGTTTCGGTCGCCGAGGATGACGTCGCTAAGGTCATCGGCCGTCGTGGCCGTACCATCAAGGCCATTCGCACGCTCGCCCGTGCACTGGCTGCTCGCCTCGACACTGCTGTCGAGGTAGAGGTTCTGGGCTAGGACCTTGAGGTCCCAGTACAAAAACATCGCCCGTGTGGTCAAGCCGCACGGAAGGAAGGGGGAGGTCCTCGCGCAGCCGCTGCGGGGGCTTCCTTCTGTATTAGAGCCGGGTATGCGCGTCGCCCTGACGCCGCCGGCGCTCAAGCGCGACCGCTTTTGCACGGTCGTGTCCGTCACCGATACGGGCGATGGCGATCTGGTCTCGTTTGAGGGCATTGACGACTTGACGGCCGCCGAGGGCATCACGGGATGCTACGTGCTGGCAAATCGTGACGACTTTGAGCTCGATTCGCTCGACGCTGCCTATACCGACCTGATGGGTCGCGAGGTGGTCGACGAGCGCTTCGGTTCGCTCGGCACGATCGTCGAGATCATGTCGACGCCCGCTAACGATGTTTGGGTTGTCGAGGGCGATCGGTACGGCGAGGTACTGATTCCCGTGATCGAGCAGGTCGTGCTCGATCTTCCCGACACAGGAACAATTTCCGTCCATGTTATGGACGGCCTGATCGATATGGACAAGTAGGGAGGACAACATGCTGATCGAGACCCTTTCGGTCTTTCCCGAGATGTTTGAGCCCGTCATGTCCACATCGATTTTGGGCCGCGCCCGCAAGGCCGGCCTTTTTGATTTTAAGGCGTATAACCTGCGCGACTGGACGCACGACCGCCATCGTACCGTCGATGACGAGCCGTACGGCGGCGGGCAGGGCATGCTCATGAAGGTCGAGCCTATCGCAGAGGCCATCGAGGCCATTAGCGCAGAGGGTCCCAAGCCCACGGTTGTGTTCTTCACCCCCTGTGGCGAGCCCTTTACGCAGCATGTGGCCGAGCGCCTGCTCAAAAGTGAGCGCCTGCTGTTTGTGTGCAGTCGCTACGAGGGCGTCGACGAGCGCGCGTATGCGTATGCCGATGAGCGTCTGTCGATCGGCGACTACGTGCTTACGGGCGGCGAGCTTCCCGCTATGGTCGTTGCCGATGCCGTCGTACGCCTGATTCCCGGCGCCCTGGGCGACGAGATGAGCAACGTGGACGAGTCGTTCTCGACCGCCGAGGATGGAGGCCTGCTCGAGTACGCGCAGTACACCCGTCCTGCCGAGTTCAACGGCGAGGGCGTGCCTCCGGTGCTTGTGAGCGGCGATCATGCTAAGGTCGATGCGTGGCGTCGTAAGAACGCCATCGAGCGCACCTGTCGTTGGCGTCCCGATCTGATTGAGACGGCGCGGCTCACGCCCGAGGAGCGCGCTTACGCGCAGGAGATTCTGGACGCTTCGTATTCGCAGAGCGAGGAGTGAGGATGGTTCCATCGCAGCATTCCGTGCTAAAGGGTGCGTTTGAGTGGATCGTGGTCGTCGCGATCGCACTGGTCGCTACCTTCTTGATTCGCTCGTTTGTGGTCGAACCCTTTGTGGTACCCACCGGTTCCATGGAGTCCACGATCGAGATTGGCGACCAGATCCTGGCACAAAAGGTGAGCCTCGAGCTCGGTCAGCCCGTCAAGCAGGGCGATATCGTGGTGTTTCACAACCCCGATGGCACCTCCGAGCATGATGTTCTTGTCAAGCGTGTTATTGCCACGGCCGGGCAGACGGTCGACCTGCAGGATGGCAAGGTGGTCGTTGACGGCCAAGCGCTCGACGAGGACTATACGACGGGCATGAGCTGGCCACTTTCGGTCCAAGCGCCCGGCGCTCAGGTAAGCTATCCCTACACCGTTCCCGACGGGTGCGTGTGGGTGATGGGCGACAACCGCGAGAACTCTGCTGACTCCCGCTACTTTGGCCCGGTCGACCGCTCCGAATTGATCGCCGTGGCGCTCGTGCGTTACTGGCCGCTCAACCGTCTGGGCGCTATCGACTAAAAACCGCTATAGTACAGTACCTAACCGTGTAATCGTTTCGACGAGGGGATATTAGAGGCATGAACGCTTCATCGCTTTCCTTCCAAGACATCATCCTGCGCCTCCAGCAGTACTGGGGCGAGCAGGGCTGCGTCATCATGCAGCCCTATGACTCCGAGGTCGGTGCCGGTACCTTCCATACCGCGACCACGCTGCGCTCGCTCGGTCCCGCCGAGTGGCGCACCTGCTATGCGCAGCCTTGCCGCCGTCCCGCCGACGGCCGCTACGGCGAGAACCCCAACCGCATGCAGCACTACTATCAGTTCCAGGTGCTCATCAAGCCCTCACCGGTCAACGCCCAGGAGCTTTACCTGGGGTCTCTTGCCGCTATCGGTCTGGACCCCAACGACCATGACGTCCGCTTTGTCGAGGACGACTGGGAGAGCCCGACGCTCGGCGCCTGGGGCCTTGGCTGGGAGGTCTGGCTCAACGGCATGGAGGTCACGCAGTTTACGTACTTCCAGCAGGTAGGCGGCATCGAGGTCGACCCCGTGCCCGTCGAGATCACCTATGGCCTAGAGCGCATTGCCATGTATGCGCAGGGCGTTAACTCGGTCTACGACTTGGTGTGGAGCTACCTGCCCGACGGCACGCCCATGACCTATGGCGACGTGTTCCTCGAGAACGAGCGCGAGTTCAGTGCCTATAACTTTGAGGTCGCAAACGTCGAGATGATGCGTCAGAAGTTTGACGACTACGAGGCCGAGTGCCATTCCTGCCTGGAGCGCAAGCTGCCGCTGCCGGCATATGACTGCGTCATGAAGTGCAGCCACGCTTTCAACCTGCTCGATGCTCGCGGCGCCCTGTCCGCGGTCGAGCGTGCCAACTACATCCTGCGCGTCCGCGCCGTCGCCAAGGCGTGCTGCGAGGCCTACATGGCCGAGGTCGCCGGAGTCAACGAGAATGCCGATCAGGAAGGCGAGGTGGCGTAAGCCATGGCAGACGCTAAGGATTTCCTGTTTGAGATCGGTACGGAAGAAATGCCCTCCGCACCGCTGAACAATGCCGTCAAGCAGCTTGGCACCATGATCGCCAAGGGTCTCGACGAGGCCGGTCTGGCCCACGGCGAGGTCCGTGTGATCTCGAGCCCGCGCCGCCTGGCTGCGCTCGTTGCCGACGTCGCCACCGCGACCGACGAGGTTCACGAGGTCAAGCGCGGCCCCGCGGCCAACATCGCCTTCGATGCCGATGGTAACGCCACCAAGGCCGCCCAGGGCTTCGCCCGCAAGTGCGGTGTGGCTGCCGAGGATCTGGTTCGTCGCGAGGACACCGACGGCCGTGAGTACGTCTTTGCCGAGAAGAACATCCCTTCCGCCCCGGCCACCCCGATCCTGACGGCCCTGTGCGAGAAGACTATCGCTGGCCTGCAGTGGCCCAACTACCGCTCTCAGCGCTGGGGTCACGAGCATGCGACCTTTGTTCGTCCGGTCCGCTGGATCTGCTGCCTTCTGGGCGAGGACGTTGTGCCCGTGTCGTTTGCCGACGTGACGAGTGGCAACACCACGCGTGGTCATCGCGTGCTTGGCCCCGGTGACCATGTGGTCGCCAGCCCCGCCGTCTACGAGCAGGTGCTCGAGGACGCCGGCGTGCTTTCTGCCGAGCGCCGTCGCGAGGCCATCCTTGCCGGTATCGCCGAGGTCGAGGCTGCCCGTCCCGGCTGCCATGTCGATACGCCCAAGAAGGTCTTTGAGGAGGTCATCAACCTCTGCGAGTGGCCGACGGTGCTCGTCGGGACCTTCGATGAGGAGTTCCTCAAGGTCCCGCACGAGATCATCTGCGAGTCCATGCTCACCAACCAGCGCTACTTCCCGATCTATGACGGCGAGGGCAAGCTCACGCGTGAGTTCGTGGTCGTCTCCAACAGCAAGCCCGAGAACGCCGAGCGCGTGATCGACGGCAACGAGCGCGTTGTGCGTGCCCGTCTGGACGATGCCAAGTTCTTCTACGAGGAGGACCTGAAGATCTCCCTCGACGAGTTCCGCGAGCGTCTGGCCAAGGTCGCCTTCCAGGAGAAGCTCGGTAGCGTGCTCGCCAAGTCCGAGCGCATCGAGCAGCTCGCGCTCGCTATTGCCCGTGAGGCACACCTGGGTGCTCATCTGGCAGCCGATGCCGCTCGCGCCGCGCACCTGTGCAAGGCCGACTTGGTATCCAACGCCGTCGTCGAGTTCACGAGCCAGCAGGGCGTGATGGGCGGTTACTACGCCA